>CBFGVN010000414.1:0-3533 GCA_965651845.1 uncultured Chryseobacterium sp.
GATAAAATAATCCGATCAAAAGACAGACTGTTGCAACTCCTATTGGATACCAAAGCCCCTGTAAATACCAGGATTCATTACCCGCATCTTTTTCTGTTGTCACTAAGTACGTTGCCACCGCCGGAAGCAATCCTCCAAACACTCCGTTTCCGATATGATAAGGCAGAGACATTGATGTATAGCGGATTCTTACCGGGAACATTTCAACCAAAAATGCTGCAATCGGACCGTAAACCATTGTTACAAAAATCACCTGAATGAATACCAGGAATACCAAATACCATTTTGTGTTGTCTGCTAATCTGATGCTTTGGGAAACTTTTGGTTCTTCGGCTTTTCCGTCTTTCATTACGGGACCGTTCGGCGACCAGTGGAAAATGCTGTCTTTTTTAATTAAAGTTCCGTCTGTGTACAGAGTTTCTTTATGGAAGGTTATTAAGCTGTCTGCTGCAATTTTATCATGAATTTTTGCTGTTCTTTTTTCTGTAATTCCATTGGCTGCGACGGTTTTGCTTTCAAGATTTACACTTTTAAACATAGAATCATAAATGGGTCTGTAGGCTAAAATGGCGATCAACATTCCTGTCATCATCACCGATTTTCTTCCGATTTTATCTGAAAGCCAGCCGAAAAATACAAAGAAAGGAGTGCCTAAAAATAAGGCTGTAGCCATCAAAGAATCAACCTGTGCAGATTCTACATTCATTACTTTTTGAAGGAAGCTCATGGCGTAGAATTGTCCGGTGTACCAGATAACTCCTTGTCCCATCGCGGCTCCGAATAATGCCAGTAAGACAAATTTGAAGTTTAATTTATGTCCGAAACTTTCTTTTAAAGGATTTTTTGAAGTTTTTCCTTCACTTTTAGCCTTTGCAAAAAGCGGAGATTCCTTCATATTTCTTCTAATAACATAAGAAACACCCACCATTAAAATAGAAATCCAGAACGGAACTCTCCAGCCCCAACCATCAAATTCTTTTGCTGAAAGAGTGGTTTTTGTTACTAAAATAACAATTAATGAAATGAAAAGCCCGGCCGTTGCTGTGGTCTGAATCCAGGAAGTCCAATATCCTCTTCGGTGCGGTTGTGCGTATTCTGCAACGTAAGTTGCGGCACCGCCATATTCACCTCCGAGAGCTAAACCTTGTAATAATCTTAAGATTAAAACCAAAACCGGCGCTAAAAATCCGATGGTTTCATAGCTTGGGATACATCCGATAAGGAATGTTGAAAATCCCATAATTAATAAAGTCACCAAAAAAGTATATTTTCTTCCGATAATATCTCCCAATCTTCCGAAGAACAAAGCTCCGAAAGGTCTTACCACAAATCCTGCCGCAAAAGTGGCAAGCGTAGATAAAAATGCTGCGGTTGGATTATCTGCCGGGAAAAATTTCGTTGCTAAAACAACGGCTAAACTTCCGAAGATGTAGAAGTCGTACCATTCTATTAATGTGCCGAGTGATGAGGCAGTGATAACGCTCCAAATCGTGCGGTTTTTCTGCTTGTCGGTCATATTTTCGTAGGCATCGTGATGATTTTCGCTCATATTGCTTAAATTTTGATGTTAGTTTAAATTGATATTGAGTTTTCTAAGTTTTCTAAATTTTATTTTAGTTGTTGGCAGTCGCAAAGACGCAAAGAAGGTTTGATATTTTTTATTTTTTAAGTCGCAATGATTTATCTTTGATAAATTTTAACGGTGTACTTTACTGAAAATGTCCTGTCACACTGAGCTTGTCGAAGTGTTCTTGTGCCTTAAAAAAGTTTAGGTTTAAAAAACTTATGTCTTTGTGATTATAAACAACTAATAGTCTTTAATTGATTAATATTTTTATAAATAAATCTGGAATTGCACAATAAATTCTCCTTTAGATTTCGGGCTTTCCGTCGGGCTTGTATAAACAGGTCTTGTTGAATATTGTGTAGTAATCTTTGCATGATGGCCATCTATAAACCAATTGGCTCCGATGTCAAATTGTGAAGAAGATTTATCGAATGCTTCAAAATTTTTGTGCGTATACGCCGCAAATGGCTGAATTCTGATCTTTGGTTTTTCTGCCTGACTTGGTAATAGTAAACCAGCCTGTGCGTAGATAATGTTGCCTGTTCCTATGGTAGGTTGTAGGTTTCCCGGTCCTGCAATGGCTCGGTCACCGATAAAGTTAGGATCTGCAGAAGCAATATTCATGATTCCTAAATTTCTGATATAATTCGGCCCGAACTGATAGTTGTAATAGCCTGCATATGCCGAAACGGCCATTTTATTTTTAGCGTTCCCCAAAGGAATATCTGCAAAAGCATCTACTGCAACGAGTGTAATGTCATGTTTTTCAATATTTGAATTTACGGAAGTTCGTGTTCCGTCTTTTTGATGGTAAAAGCCTGCGCCGATATTGAAAACTTTTTTCGTTCCTAAGTAAGAACCCACTTTGAAAGGCAATACATTTGATTCTTCATCCAAAAATTGATACTCAACATATCCTGCTTTTGAAAAATTAGGATTTCCGTTGTTATCGACGGCTACGGCTTTTGAAGGATCGGTAACATTTGCTGGAGTTAAATCGGTGGCAAAAGGTTTATTTAAGCTGAAACGATATTCGAATTTTCCATATTTTCCTTTGGCGAACATTCCCAACTGTCTCGCAAACTGATCGGAATTGTCAATCAATGGCCATGTGAAAATAGGGGAGTCAACAGTAAGGAAATTCAATGTGGAAGCCATCGTCATACGGGAAAGTCCCATGTAATAATGAAGCCCTGCTCCTAAAGTCAAACTGAATTTTCCTGCTTCTCCGGGCATAATCACAGCATATTCATTCCATGCATCATGAAAAAACATCTGCGGTTTTTTACCGTTTCCATAGCCTCCCGTTCCTGAAGTTCCTGAGCCACCGCCGTTGATGAATGTCTGATTATTAATTCCAAAATGAGCTAAAATCATGTATCTTTTGGAAATCTGGGCATACGCTAAAGCACGTAATCGCCTGTTTCCCAAACTCCAGGAATTATCAGTTGGTTCTCCGCCAACCATACTTCCGGGGTTCATTTCAGTGTTTCTTACCCAAAATTGGTCCCACAAGATAAATCTGATGTATTTATCGCCTTGTTGATTCAAGTTAACTTTCAATCCACTTCCATAATCAGGCGAGCCTTGAGAATATAAAGAATTGCTGATTAAAGCCAATCCAATAAAAGTGAGTAGTTTCTTCATAAATTATCAATTTTTGGCGTTGTTTTTTGTGAAAGCCAAATTGTAATTAATAATTTGTTTGAAGAAATTTAATATATATTAATGGTTAGGATATAGTTATAAGTTTTAAGTTATGAACTATGAGTTATTGAAGTGGGTGTATTTTCGATTTAATTTAAAATGTAATATTTTGATTTTAAGCTATTTTTTAGTTTTTAATTAAGCATAATAAGACTCATAACTTATAATTAATAACTCATTACTCCCAAAAACCTATTTTTTAAATCGTTCCCATTTGATGAGCATATATTTATCAGCAAATTGAGTAATGATTAATCCT
>CBFGVN010000415.1:0-3531 GCA_965651845.1 uncultured Chryseobacterium sp.
CAGGTTAACATCCTTTAGATTTGTTAAACAAACTAGCAAAAGTATAATCTTAACTTCAAAATAAATCCATTATGAAATCTTTTAAAAATATAAATGCAGGAGCTTTAGTAAAGCTGAGATTTTTAGAATCTGAAATGGAGATTTCCAGAGTAAGTAATTTTTTTAATTGTTCAGAAGAAGAAATTGAAAAAATGTTTGAATCAAAAAGTCTGGATACAGAAATTTTATTGAAATGGAGCAAATTATTAGAATATGATTTTTTCAGAATTTACTCACAGCATTTAATATTATTCTCACCTCCAAGCAATGCCTACAGCAGCAATAAGGAGAAACCAAGCAATATGCCTCAGTTTAGAAAAAATATCTATACAAAAGAAGTTATAGATTTCGTCACAGAGCTTATTACTTCCGGAGAAAAAAACATCAGCCAGGTTGTGGAGAAATACGGAATTCCTAAAACAACACTGCACAGATGGATTGTGAAATACAGAAGCCATGGAAAAAAAATCCACAAAGAATATCAACCAACCAATGTCTAATCACAAAAAAAATACAACATCATGGAACGTAGCCAACCCAATTACAGACTTATCTATCATGATATCATCAGTTTAAAATGTCCTGGTAAGAAGGAGGAGTGCAGCTCCATCCTGAATAAAAAAGAGATCTCGATACTGGACGTTATCAAGCTTAATATGATCATTTTCGGGATCAACGATAAAGAGACCCAGATCTTTAACCAGAAACACCGATCGTACGATGAAAGTACAATTTTGGAAATACTTGATTATCAAGCAAAAAATAATTTAAACAACACCCAGCTTGCCAATCATTTCAAGCTCAGTAGAAATACGGTGGCAAAATGGAAAAAACATTTTAAGAATAAGCATTTGCAACCTGTTAAGGTCAATTAATTAATGACATAAAAAAACACATCAATATAAAGTTATATAGGACTAAAGAGATCATTGGTTTTACGAATATATCAAGATTTTTATTCAGTGTATTTTGGAGTATAGAAGTTTTTGTTCCCAACATTATTGCAGTTAGAGCCCATAATATCCCAATGATCTCATATTTAGTTTCAAAACAACCTTGCTGAATGCAGATGCTTTTAAAAATAAATTTATTAATAAAAATCATGCAGTATATTATATTTAAGTGGAAGTAGGATTGCAATAGCCGATTGCAGAGTCATCCCAGTCTAAGATTGGCTATTTGCAGCCTATTATTAAAAATTATCAATTCATGAGTTTTTTTTAAAGTGGAAGAATAGGAATTGTAAACCTCATACAGTATTCAATTATGTTTTTTACTTTCCTATTCTCTTTAAAAAAATAGAAAAAGTTTCTCATATTATTAAAGTGTGTGTGTACAGGACCTGCAAACGTTCAGATAAAAAATCCCATTCTCTCGGATGTTTGCATCCTGTTTTTATCAGAAACCAAATCATTTTTCATATAGTTTTTTATAGTATTTAGTAAAATGGAAGGAAGGAGCAAATATTCCCGATCTTACAATCCTGATTGGGATATTTGCATCCTTTTTTAAAAAAGACAAAAAATTACATTCTTCATTCATATTACATTTTTGGCAATATTATATTATAGAGATTAATTATCTCTCGTGTTCATAAATTTAATAATATTTTATTGTCTGCTATAAAGTTTCTACTTGTTTGTAGGAACTTTTAGTAATTTATTTAATCCTTTAACAGGAGCATTCAAAAATCAGAAAACTATTTATTTTAAACAATGTGAAATATTTTCAATATATTATTAAACAATAACTATAATTCTACATTAAATTTTAAATAAAACAAAAAACCATTAAAAATAATCACTAATCAAAAAAAACAAAAGCATAAATCCCGAAACTTCAAACCTTTAAATATCAAATCATTAAACAGTAAAGTCACGTAATTTATATTAAGAATAATTCCATAATAATATTCATCATATATTTAAATTCTCATAATAATATTTTTATGATTTAATTTTGCAGGTTAAAACATAAATTATGTTCCTAAATTGTTATTTCAAAAAAACATTTTATGTACTGTTATTATTTTTGATTGTTCCTTTATCCGCACAGATCTATACTGTTGATGAACTGGACAGTCTGACAGAAAAATACAGAACCGAAGGAGATATCAAAAAAAGTATTGCTCTGAATGAACAAGCCATTCTGCAGTACGAGAAAAAACACAATACAGAAGGCGCTATCGGAGCCCATATTAATCTAGGAGGGCTGCTTTGGTATCTTCACAGGTATAAAGAAAGTCTCAGGCATCTTGAAAATGCAGAAAATCAATTGGTAAAAACGAAAAACCCTTTCCTTATTGCAAAACTTTACGGGGAATATGGAAGAAATTATGCGTCTTTAGGACTTATCAGCCAGTCTACAGATAATCTCAATAAATCTATTTCTTACGCTAAAAAGATTAAGAATAAAAAACAAAGAGAAAAGCTGCTCTATTTTTATTATACCTGGAAACTGCAGAATTTCGAAGAACTGAGCATTGTAGATTCGGTAAACAGTGTATACAACAAACGGATTGAACTTACCGCTCAGCCTCTGACATTCGTACATATCGCTGAAAAATTCCTCAAAAACAAAGAATTAGACTCCGCAGAGAGCTATTTAAACAAAGCTATGAGCATCTCTGGAGATTACAGCCTTTACCAGAAATCCATGACATTGCTGGCTTTCGGAAAGCTTTATACAGAAAAAAAAGACTACGAAAAAGCGCTGGAATATTACTTCGAGTCACTGGCCATTTCTCAGAAACTTTCCAGAAAAAGTGATATTACAAATGCTTATAAGGTTATTTCGGAAACTTACAAATTCTTGAATGATGATGCAAAAAAGAATGAATATCTTGAAAAATATTCAGATTCTAAAGACAGCATCGATGAGTCTGAAAGAGAAGCTCTGAGAATTCCGGTGGATAAGATCATCAATTCTGAAACAAAAAAGGAAAGAAAAGAAAAAGCCCGTTTTTATATCATTATCAGCGTCATTCTTTTTCTTTCGGTAATTGTATTGATGATCCTTACACGAAGATATGTGAAAAAGCAAAAAGAAACCGAAGAAATCATCATCGAAACCCTGAATGAAACTGATGAGCTGAAAAGTAAGCTCAACACCGCATTCGAAGAATTGTCTAAACTCGCAAGTACCAATGATCCGTTTTTCCTGACACGCTTCAAGGAAGTTTATCCCGAATTTTATGAAAGGCTTACCACGACATACCCAAACCTTACGACAAATGATATTAGGTTTGCCGCTTTTTTAAGATTAAATCTATCAACAAAAACCATTGCACAGTATAAAAATATTTCGATCCGAACGATTGAATCCAGGAAATACAGATTAAGAAAAAAACTCAGCCTTCCTTCTGATGTTGATCTTAATAAATGGATGATGGATTTCTGATTTTTCCGTCTTCAAAAAAATAATTTTCAGATCCTTTAATTTTTTTTTTAAAGGATTTTTTTTATTTTTTTATTAACAAGTCTACTTTTTATC
>CBFGVN010000416.1:0-3530 GCA_965651845.1 uncultured Chryseobacterium sp.
AAAATGAGAAAAAATTGTTGAAGCGTTTCGTGCCAAAGGAAAAGAGTTTCAGGATGTGATCAAAATGGGAAGAACACAGCTTCAGGATGCTGTTCCAATGACATTGGGGCAGGAATTTGAAGCGTTTGCAGCTACGTTGGAAGAAGATATTTCTAAACTGAACAACAATGCTAATCTTTTTGTGGAGGTCAACATGGGTGCAACAGCAATCGGAACGGGAATCAACGCACCGGTGGGGTATGCAGTGCTTTGTGCGAAAAATTTGGCACAATTAACGGGCTTTCCTGTTATTTCTGCACCGGATTTGGTGGAAGCAACGCCGGATACAGGGTCTTATGTAATTTATTCTTCTGCAATGAAGCGTCTTGCCGTGAAATTGTCGAAAATTTGTAATGATTTGAGATTATTGTCTTCAGGGCCGAGGGCGGGACTTTCCGAAATCAATTTACCTCCAATGCAGCCGGGATCATCCATCATGCCCGGAAAAGTAAATCCTGTAATTCCGGAAGTAGTCAATCAGGTTTGTTTTAAAGTTTTTGGAAATGATCTTACGGTGACTTTCGCCGCAGAAGCAGGTCAGTTACAGTTAAATGTAATGGAGCCGGTACTTTCGCACGCTATCATGGAAAATATTCATTTCCTTGGAAATGCTTTGGATACACTTCGTGAAAAGTGTATTAACGGAATCACCGCGAACAAAGATGTTTGTTTAAATATGGTAAAACACAGCATCGGAATTGTAACGGCACTCAACCCGTATATTGGCTACAAACAATCGACTCAGATTGCAAAAGAAGCTTTGGAAACAGGGAAAAGTGTATATAATCTGGTATTGGAAAAAGGTATTCTTTCTCAGGAAAAATTAGATGAAATCCTTGATCCTAAAAACATGCTGAAGCCGCACAATAAGTAATAGTAACGATAAGCGATAATTGATGTAAGCAGTTACATTTACATCAATTATTGCTTATCATTCATCATTTATATTTTAATCTTGAGGTTTTTAATCATCATTCCTGCGCATAACGAGGAAAATAATCTTCCGTTTACACTCAATTCTTTACAACAGCAAAGTTTTAAGGATTTTAAAATAGTGGTCGTCAACGACGGATCTACAGACAGTACAGCAGAAGTTGTTAAAAGATATACTGATAGCGATGCGTATTTTGAAACCATTAATCTTGAAAAATCAGCGCATCAACCGGGCTCAAAAGTTGTTAATGCTTTTAAAAATGGTTTGAATTCGCAGAATATGAATGAGTTTGACATCATTTGTAAATTTGATGCAGATATTATTTTACCCGAAAATTACCTTGAAATTCTTGAAAAGTCTTTTAAAGACAATCCAAATTACGGTTTGGTTGGCGGACTTTTATATATTGAAAAAAATGGAGACTGGGTGTACGAAGGAAACTCCAATAAGCATCATGTTCGGGGACCGATGAAAGCATACCGAAAAGAAAGTTTTCTCCAAATGGGAGGGTTGCGGGAAACCTTAGGTTGGGATAATATTGATGCTGTTTTACTTGAAAATCTGGGTTGGAAGGAAGTTGTTCTCCCTGAATTGCACGTAAAATTAATCAAAGTAAAAGGCGCGGATTATACGATAAGACCGGCAGAATATTACGGAAAATATTTTTATTTTTTAGGATTAAACCGTTTTCTGGCATACATTGCCTCTTCCAAAGAAGCCATGAAGAGCAGATCTGTTTCGTTTTTCTTTAAAATTATTAGATCCTACGAAAGCTGCCGATCTCAAAAATTAGAATTAAAAATATCAAAAGAAGAGCAGAAAATAATAAACGACCAACGTTGGAATATGCTGAAAAAGAAATGGTTGAAGATGTGATAATACTTATTTTTGCTTAAATATTCAATAGGAACGGGCTTTAGCCCGTTTAAAAAAACAGATCAATAATTCGGCTTTAGCCAAAACTTAAAAAATTGAAAAAAATAGCCTACATAGAAATCGACACTCACGCCGAGATTACTCAGTCTTTCATGGACATCATGCAGGATTCGAAGGAGTTTTATGTTGATTTTTATCTTTCGGAAAAAATCAGAAATCAAGTGAATGGCGAGGAGAATATTTTTCTGTCGGACAGTTCGATGATTTTAGACCAACTGAAAAAAAAGGCTTACGATCTGGTGATTATCGGAACTCTTCATCGTTATTTCAATACTTTTCGGGCTATTACACAAAAATATAACACTGCAGTTATTGTTCATAATCTTAATTTTACCCGCACAGCAGGGCTGAAATTGATTAAAAATATTTTCAGGGCAGATATCATTTACAGGTTAAAATTATGGTGGAAAGAAGACCTTTTCAATGCATCAAAAACTTATCAGGATGCGAAAAATGTTTTGGTTTTAGATGAAGCACTATCTTCCGGAAGATTCATATTTTTACCGATTTTTTATACGCAAAATTTTGAAAGACTTGAAAATCAGAATTTTGTTGTAGCAATTCCGGGTGGTGTTTCTCAAAAAAGAAGAGATTATGATCATATTTTCAACATCATACAAAATCTAAGAACCGACCAAAAGTATGAGTTTATATTCTTGGGCAGGGCAAAAGATCATGAATTGAAAAAGCTTGAAAAATTAGCTTTACAATTACCTCCAAATGTTGATATCAGGTATTTTCCCGAAAGAGTTTCACAAAAAGATTTCGACTTCTGGATGCGTAAAGCTGATGTTTTGTGGTGTCCGATCCAACTTGAAACTGAGTTCTTTAGCCAAAAAGAAATTTACGGAAAATCCAAAATGACCGGAAATTTAGGTGACGCGATCAAATACGGAAAATTAGCCGTATTTCCTGGAAATTATCCTTGGCAGTTGGATTTTATTATTCCCGAACAGCAGGACATTTTAAAACAATTTCAAGAACTTAAAAATACTGGTTTTGATTTTCAGAAGAAATATAATAAAAACTCAGTCCGTGAAAATTTAGAAAAGGTTTTAAACAGCCTGATTTCTATTTAAATTTAAGAATACTTTTAATAAAATTCTTGTTAAGATAATCCTCAATAGGAAAGACTTTAGTAAAATAATTTCCTATAAAAATCAACAACAATACAACCGCAGGTTTGTAAATCAAATTGATGAAATTATTGGTAAAATTGGGAAGAACAATTGCCACCGTAATCGCCAGTGTACAGATAATAGATACAAAAATCATCTCAATAGTTAATGGGGAAACTTTAAACATTATATAATTAAAAATGATTTTAATGACGTTATAAGTTGTTAAAGAAATTGCCGTTGACAAGGCAATCCCGATCAGTTTCAGGTCTGTATTTTTGATGAAATAAAGATTAAGACTGATGGTTAATCCGGCCAGCAAAAGCATTACCACAATATTGAATTTATAATATTTTGACAGTGAAATAATATTCCCGTTGAATCCTGTTGCCAGATCTACCAAAACCGCCGATCCCCAAATCCATACCACGGGTTCATATTCTCTGAGCATCACCCCATTTTTAGGCATAAATTGTGTCAAAAAAGGAAATCCTACCATGATG
>CBFGVN010000417.1:0-3528 GCA_965651845.1 uncultured Chryseobacterium sp.
ACTTTCCGTGCAGAAAACTCCAACACAACACGTCACTTGGCAGAATTCTGGATGATCGAGCCGGAAGTTGCCTTCAATAACCTGGAAGATAACATCGACCTTGCGGAAGATTTCTTAAAATATGTAATTCAATATGTTTTAGATAACTGTAAAGACGATTTGGATTTCTTAGACAAGCGTTTTGAAGAAGAACAAAAAGGAAAACCAGAAAAAGACAGAGCAAAAGAAGGTTTGATCGAGAAGCTTCAAAATGTTATTGCTAAACGTTTCAAACGTGTAAGTTATACGGAAGCAATTGAGATCTTAATGAACTCTAAAGAAAATAAAAAAGGAAAATTCCAGTATCCGGTTGAAAATTGGGGAACCGATCTTCAGTCTGAGCACGAAAGATATCTGGTTGAAAAACATTTCGAAAGTCCGGTAGTTTTATTTGATTATCCGAAAGAGATCAAAGCATTCTACATGAAACTGAACGATGACAACAAAACGGTTGCCGCAATGGACGTACTTTTCCCGGGAATTGGTGAGATCATCGGAGGTTCAGAAAGAGAGGCAAGATTGGATGTTTTAAAACAGAAAATGGCAGATATGCATGTAGATGAGCATGAACTTTGGTGGTATCTTGATACCAGAAAATTCGGTTCTGTACCACATGCAGGATTTGGATTAGGATTGGAAAGACTGGTACTTTTCGTAACGGGAATGACCAATATCAGAGATGTGATTCCTTTCCCAAGAACACCGAAAAACGCAGAGTTTTAAAATTTAAAATTTAAAATAGTACATACAAAAAGCCTTAAATATTATATTTAAGGCTTTTATGTTTATTTTTAAATAGCTTATTATACCACAGATAGAGCAAAAATCGTGCTAAAGAATGTTTTTCTCGAAATAATTTATTAAATTCGTAGAATATGTTATGTTAAAACACAAAGAGTAAATATGCTTAAACAACACTTACAACTCAAATTAGGACAGAAGCTTGCACCTCAGCAGATTCAGTTGATGAAGTTGATTCAGCTTCACACATTGGAATTTGAAGAGGAACTGGAGAGGGAGTTAGAGGAAAACCCTGCTTTGGAAATTGTAAAGGAAGAGCCTAAAGAGGAAGATTTTTCTTCTTCATTGGAAGATGCTTATCAGGATGAAGGCACAGAAAGCATTACCACTGATTTTGATGTAGACCAATATCTTTACGACGACGAGCCTAGCTATAAAACGGCATCGAGCAATTATTCTCCCGACGACGAAGAGTTTGATAACGAAAGCCTTTTAACGGAAGGACAGTCTTTGTATGACTATTTGACGGAACAGATTCATTTATCAAGCATCAACCCGGAAGATCTTAAAATTGCAGAATATATCATCGGAAACCTTGATACAGATGGATATTTAAGAAGAGAAATCAAATCGCTTGTTGATGATCTGGCTTTCTCGCAAGGAATTTATACAACGAAGGAAAGAGTAGAAGATATTCTTGAAAATTATGTACAGAAGTTAGATCCGCCAGGAGTGGGAGCGAGAGGTCTTCAGGAATGCCTTTTGCTGCAGATTGAAAAGAAGATAAGCTCTGATAAAGCTGTTTCTTTAGCTGCTAATATTTTAAGACATCAGTTTGATGCTTTAACGAATAAACATTACAACAAGATTATTCAGAAGTATGATATCGAAGAAGAGGATCTTAAAGATGCATTGGAAGAAATTTCAAAATTATCTCCAAAAGTAGGTGGGAACTTTGATACTCAAACTATTACGATTAATCAGGAGATTATTCCGGATTTTGTGATCCAGGTAAAAGACGGGCAGGTTGTTCCGTTACTAAACAGTAAAAATGCACCGACATTGAGGGTTTCTGAGGAATATAAAGATATTTTAACAACCTATTCTCACGATAAAAACTCTTCTGAACATAAGCAGGCGGCTTTATTTATCAAACAGAAGCTGGATGCTGCAAAATGGTATATCGATGCGATTAATCAGCGTCAGAATACGTTGCTGCAGACCATTACTGCTATTGTGAAGTTTCAGAAAGATTATTTCATTACAGGAGATGAAAAGTCATTAAAGCCAATGATTTTAAAGGATGTTGCAGACATTACGGGTTTTGATATCTCTACCATTTCAAGAGTGGTAAAAAGTAAATATGCCGATACTCCGAACGGAATTGTTTATTTAAAAGATTTATTTTCAGACAGTCTTACCAATGATGATGGAGAAGAAGTTTCTACAAAAGAAATTAAAACGCATCTCCAGGAAGTGATCAGTAAAGAAAATAAAAGAAAACCATTGACAGATGATGCTTTGGTGATTATTCTAAAAGAACAAGGCTACAATATTGCCAGAAGAACGATCGCAAAATATCGTGAACAGCTGAATATTCCGGTAGCGAGATTAAGAAAAGAGTTATAAAATAAGAGCAGTTCAATTTGAACTGCTTTTTTATTGTTTTTAATTTGAATTAAAATTCTATGGAATAATTTTAAGTTTTGGCTAAAGCCAATGGATGAATTTTTTTTGAAAACGGGCTAAAGCCCGTTCCTATTGATGAAAATAATGTGCTTATTTGTGAAAATATTAGTGGAATTTGTGTTTAACTATTCACTTTATCCAATCCAAGCTCCTTTATTGAAACCTCTCTCATTTCCACTTTTCGTATTTTCCCGGAAATAGTCATCGGGAATTCATCCACAAACTTCCAGTATTTCGGGACTTTGTAATGGGCAATTCTGTCTTTACAATATTCTAAAAGCTCTTCTTCCGTTACGTTGAAGCCTTTTCTCACTTTCACCCAAGCCATCACTTCTTCCCCGAATTTTTCACTCGGAACTCCAATAATCTGCACATCCAGAATATTAGGATAAGTATATAGAAAATCTTCAATTTCTTTTGGTGAAATATTTTCACCGCCACGGATGATGAGGTCTTTTATTCTTCCGGAAATGGTAATATAACCTTCATCATCCATTACGGCAAGGTCTCCGGTGTGCATCCATCGTGAATCGTCGAGAACTTTTTTCGTATTTTCGGGGTCATTCCAGTATTTTAGCATGACAGAATATCCTCTCGTACACAGTTCACCATGTTCACCACGTTCTACAATTTTCCCATTTTCATTAATAATTTTTATTTCCAAGTGATCCTGAACAGTTCCGACGGTATTGACCTGCTTTTCGAAAGGTGTTCCGATCAACGTTTGGGTAGAAACGGGGGAAGTTTCTGTCATTCCGTAGCAAATACTTATTTCCTTAATATTCATGAGGTTTTCTACTTTTTTCATAATTTCCGGCGGGCAAACCGAACCAGCCATCACACCTGTCCTTAAGCTTGAAAAATCAAAAGTATCAAAATTCTTCACCGCCAATTCTGCAATAAACATGGTGGGAACTCCATACAAAGATGTACATTTTTCATCAGAAACAACTTTTAACGTAATATCAGGATCAAAGCTGTCATTCGGAATCACCATACAGCATCCGTGTGCAGTACAGCAGATATTTCCGATCACCATTCCGAAACAATGGTAAAACG
>CBFGVN010000418.1:0-3524 GCA_965651845.1 uncultured Chryseobacterium sp.
GAAGCGACTTCCAAGGGATTTACAATATCTGGGAAAACAATATTCAATTATTCCTGGAAGAGAAAAAACAGAAAGTTGGAGATTCTATTAAATTTGATGATATCAATGACCCTTCCATCGACGAAGTGATCGGTGAAAAAGCTGCTAAAACATTAAGAGAAGAACTTGATCTGGTACAGTCTGTTTACCCTGAATTTAATCGTGATGATTATATGAGAGGTGATCTGCAGCCTGTTTTCTTCGGTTCAGCTTTGAATAATTTCGGAGTTCGGGAGCTATTGGATGCTTTCATCGACATTGCACCAATGCCACAGCCGAAAGAAAGTGATACCCGCCTGGTAAAACCTGAGGAAAATAACTTTACAGGATTTGTCTTCAAAATCCACGCAAATATGGATCCGAAGCACAGAGACCGATTGGCTTTTGTGAAAATTGTTTCAGGAACCTTCAAAAGAAACGAAAATTATTTATTGGTAAGAGAAGGTAAAAAAATGAAATTCTCTTCCCCAAATGCCTTCTTCTCAGATAAAAAAGAAGTGGTGTATGAAAGTTTCCCTGGGGATATTGTTGGCCTTCATGATACGGGAAGCTTCAGAATCGGAGATACATTAACGGGTGGTGAAAAGCTGAGTTTCAAAGGAATTCCTAGCTTCTCGCCGGAACATTTCAGATATATTAACAATAACGATCCGCTGAAGGCAAAACAGCTGGCAAAAGGTATCGATCAGCTGATGGATGAAGGTGTTGCCCAGTTATTTACACTGGAAATGAATGGCAGAAAAATTATTGGAACAGTAGGTGCGCTTCAGTATGAAGTAATCCAGTATCGTCTGGAGCATGAATATGGGGCAAAATGTTCTTACGAACCGCTTTCCATGCACAAAGCCTGTTGGGTGGAAGTGGATGAAAAATCAGAAGAGATTGAAGCAGAGATTTTTAGCAAGAGATAAATACAACCAATTGGTTTTCCTTGCAGACTCTTCTTTCACTATTCATATGACGCAGGAAAAATTCCCGAATGTGAAGCTGCATTTTATCAGTGAATTTCAGAATAGTTAATTAAGCTAAGAAAATAAAGAAAACTTTAATAACTAAATCCGTTGAAAATTTCAGCGGATTTTTTTTATAATATTTCATGGTTAAAATATTCAACAAATAACTTTTAAATTTTTATTTCCGAAAAATCCTTTGTAAAACTTTTGTAAAACAATTTTAATCAATTGATTTTAAATGAAATATAATTTTACTACAGGAATACATTCCATTTACAATCTTTACAAAAACTTCCCTCCTAATTTTACTTCATCGAAAAGATTTAACGCTATGAAAAAGTTTATATTACTCGTTGCCGTATCAAGCACGTTCATTATGTGTAAAAAAGGAGAAGTTGCCACTTCTAGACTGGAAGAAGCCGTACAAGGTGCAGACAGTGCTGTTTCCGTGGCATCTGAAAAAATCAATGATATTAATGACAAGGCTAATGCCGCTCTTGACTCTGCCAATGTAAAAATCAAAGAATTTGAAGACACTAAAAATGATATAAAAGATAAAATTGAAAATACTTCAAAAATTGTCGATTCTCTGTCTGAAAAAATTTCGTCAGTAAAGCTTGCAACCAGAACAGAAAAGATAGATTCAAGGAATAAACATGATAAATGTGTCCTGAAACTTCCGGCTGCGAAAATGATCAAGGAAACGAAAATTGTTTACAAAGACAAACCAAAAAATGAAAATTATGAACTGAATATTCCTAAAAACAAACTATTAAAAACCGGAGTACTGGAACTTACCGTCGACGATGCTGAAACTACAAAAGAAATCGTAAAAGAAGAAGTATCAAAATATGACGGGTTTATCCGAAGTGAAAATATTTCGTTAAACAACGATGAAAAGAAAATTGCTTACTTAAAAGTAAAAGTTCCGATTCAGAAATTTGATTATCTGATGGAAGAATTGAGCTATAATCTGGGGAAGGTAGAAAATAAAGGTGTAGAGGTTTCCGGACAGGATTATGTGCAAAATACCATGTGCGAAATTGATATTACCCTTTACGGAAAATCTGATGGGTTAGCGGAAAATGATGAACCAAAAACTTTCGGTGAAAAATCTTTCGCTGCGAGTTCCTCCGCCTGGAATGTGATTACTTCGATTTTTCTGTTTATTCTTCCCTTGTGGCCGTTATTTTTAATTTTAGGTATTGGATATTATTTTTATAAAAAAAGAAACAGAAACATTCCTAATAACGATTCTCACTAAATTTTTAAATCCATCCCTGTGATGGATTTTTTATTTTAATAATATTTTAATCAATATTCCGTTTTTTGAAGAAAATCTTATTTTAAATTTGTTAACGTTAAAAATTTAAACAGGATTTTAACTAATTGTAAATATTTTAATCAAATAAATAAAACAATATTATTAATATTTTGTGGTTCGTGTGTAATGTAAAAAGGCTCTCAATCTGAGAGCCTTTTACTACTATTTCATATTCACTATTTTATCTACAACATACTTTGTATTTCCTCTCCAGGGCAGCGCTCCGTTGTATTCCTTGTAATGAAGATCGAAGGTTTTACCGCTATTCATTTCCAACTGCTTGAAAATTTCAGGATCTTTTACAGAAAATTCAAACTCATAGCTTGTAATTGTCCCTGTTTTTCCTCTTCCGAAGCCTTCCTGAATTAATTTCCCTTCATAGGTTTTGAAAACATACCCTTTTTTGATGGCATAATTCAGATAGCCGGATTTTACTCCTTCTCCGAAAACGAAGAAATATTTATACCAGACAAATACTCCTAAAAACAGGAGAATTACCCCTAAAGTGACCCACAAGTATCTCATAGTATAGTTTTTTATTTTAAAGCAAAATTACTTTGCAATACTTCTTGAAATAACGATCTTCTGGATTTCAGAAGTTCCTTCATAGATCTGAGTGATTTTTGCATCTCTCATCATCCTTTCTACGTGATATTCTTTCACATATCCGTATCCACCGTGAATTTGTACTGCTTCAATGGTAGTATCCATCGCCACCTGAGAAGCGTATAGTTTTGCCATTGCTCCACTTTCAGAAATGTCTTTTCCTGCATCTTTTTCACTTGCAGCCTTGAAGCAAAGCATTCTTGCCGCCGTAATCTGAGTTGCCATATCTGCCAATTTAAAAGCAATAGCCTGGTGGTTGATAATTTCAGTTTTGAAAGCTTTTCTTGTTTTAGCATATTTCAATGCCAATTCGTAAGCTCCTGAAGCGATACCTAAAGCCTGAGAAGCAATACCGATTCTGCCTCCGTTCAAAACAGCCATTGCAAAATTGAATCCGAAGCCATCTTCACCGATTCTGTTTTCTTTCGGCACTTTCACGTTGTTGAAGATCAAAGAGTGCGTATCACTTCCTCTGATTCCTAGCTTGTCTTCTTTTGGCCCGATTTCAAAACCTTCCCAACCTCTTTCAACGATAAATGCATTGATTCCTTTGTGTTTTTTCTCAGGATCCGTCTGTGCAATTACGATATAATAAGAAGCCG
>CBFGVN010000419.1:0-3513 GCA_965651845.1 uncultured Chryseobacterium sp.
ATTGAGTTCAAATTATTACTAAGTAGTTGAGAAAAAATTAAATTTGTTACAAAGAAAGTATTAAACTTATCTTAAATCTAATCAGAATATCATACGAAAAGCCTTAAATATTTTATAAAAATATAAAAGAAAAGGGCAAAATCGATATCCTCAATGTTGCCCTTTCTTAATTTACTGTACTTTTTTATAATGAATATAATAGTTCTTGTTAAACTGTACCGGAGTTCCTTTTTTCAGTTTTATGGTCTGCCATTGTTCGGTTGGGATAATGGTTTGTTCGCCATCAATTCTGAGAGGAAGTTTAAGGTTTTTCACAATATCGGTATACCGGAATTTCAGCTCTTCTCCTTTTTGAGAATACTCTAAGGTTGGAACTTTTGTTGATCTTAAATATTGATTAAAAACACTCGAAAAATCAATTCCGGATTTTTTTGAAATATAATCTTCAACCTGTTGTGTCGTCACGGTCTGATGATAAAAATCTTTATTTAGACCTCTTAAAATTTGCCTAAATTTTTCATCATTGGATACATATCGCCGCTTCCTTCGTTTCTTACCCCATATTTTCCGATGATTGGAATATCATTGTTTATGCCCCCTCTGATCCCGACAGCATACAGATCAGCCGATTTTTTGTCCATATATTTTTCGGTAAATAAAACCTCAGAATAATTGGTGAAGCTCTCATGAATCCACATATCCGCCTGATCTTTTGCTGTAATATTATTCGCGAACCATTCATGACCACTTTCATGGATAATTATAAAATCCCAATTCAATCCAACGCCTGTTTCAGAAAGATCTCTTCCAAGATACCCGTTCTGGTAGCCATTTCCGTAAGCAACATTACTCTGATGCTCCATTCCCAGATAAGGTGAATCCACCAATTTATAAGAATCTTGATAGAAAGGATACGGACCAAACCAATATTCAAACGCCGAAAGCATTGGTTTTACCTGCTGGAATTGCTTTTTTGCTTTATCCAAATTATAATCCAGCACCCAGTAATCCAGATCTAAAATACCTTTTTCTCCTTTATATTTATCTTTAAAATTTACATATTTTCCAATATTCGGGATAATAGAATAGGCATTGATCGGGTTTTTCACTTCCCAGGTGTAAGCCATTTTATCGCCCTCGGCTTTTTTATCGATTAATCTTCCGTTTCCGACACCTACTAGATCCTTTGGTGTAATAATTTTCATGACAACACCGTTATCCGGCTCATCGCTCCAGATATCTTTTGTAGGAAGCCAGATTGAAGCTCCGATACCTTCATCCGCAACACTCATCCACGGATTCCCCTTTTCATCTGTTGTAAAAACCCATCCGCCGTCCCAAGGCGCACGTCTTGCAATTGTCGGGTTTCCGGAATAGGTAACATTGATGGTATATTTTTCTCCTTTTGTGAAGCTTTTGTTGGTTTTAATCCAGATAAAATCACCGTCCTGCTGATAATCTGCAACCGGAAAGCTGGCTTCCACTTTATCTGCCTTCATCGGCTGTTGAAGATCGATCTGAAAAGTCGGATTAGTGACATCTTTTATGATTTCAAAGCTTATTTTATTGTTTCCTTTAATGCTTTTTTGCGCAAAATCGGGCTCAACAGATAAATCATATTTTTTCACGTCCCAAAAGTTCCGGAATTCTGTGTTGGAGCCTTTTAAAGTATCTTGTTTTGTGTAAACTTTATCTTTTTCAAAGAATTGCCCGAAAACCAATCCTGATGCAAATAAAAGTGTGTACGACAGCTTTTTCATTCGAATTAAATTAATCTTTCCAAAAATAGAAAATTAATTGATGATAAGTTCCTGAAAATGTAAAATTCTTGAAATGGTTTTTTGTTTTAAACACAAATTACACAAATATTTTCACAATTATCACAATATTTTATTGCATTAATTTTAAAACGTTGATGAAAAAGCTGATGAAAAACAACAAAAATCCCACAGCAATCAATCTGCGGGAATATTTTATATTAAAGGCTTTTCTGCAATTTCGCCTTTTTGCCAATTAAAAGCTATTTCTGTACAGCCGGTAAATTTCCCGCTGCTTTCTGAACTTTTTTATATGTATAAGAACACATTAAAATACTGAATTCATATAATAAAAGCAATGGAAAAGCCGCCATCATCATACTCAGAACATCGGCAGGAGTGATAATCGCAGCTACAACCATGATTAAAACGATGGCATGACGGCGGTATGTTCTCATAAACATTGGCGTTAAAATCCCAATCGTTGTCAGGAAATAAATAAGAACCGGGAAAAGGAAAATCACTCCCATACCCAAAACGACCTGTAAAAATAGTGTTGTATAATCGCTCAAATCGTAAAGCGGAATGATAATGTCTGAAATTTTAAAAATAACTCCAAAATTAACGGCAAAAGGAAGAATTAAAAAATATCCGCATAAAACTCCTGTCATGAATAAAATCCAAACAGAATTGATAATAAAGATTGAATTTTTTCTTTCTTTCGGATGTAATGCCGGACTGATAAATCTCCACAATTCCCAGACAAGATAGGGAAAAGCAGCTACAATACCACCGAAAATGGAAACCGCCATCATCACATTGAACTGTTGATACAGTTTGCTAGCCCTTACCGGGAAGTCCTTCGGAAGATGAATGCTGTTTTCTCCCAAAACTAATCTCGAAAAGTGATTGACAAGCTCGAAAGTCGGAAAATCGTTTCTCGTGGGACCAAAAAAGATATGATCCATAATCCAGTTGATATTAAAACCAATAACAACAGCCGCAATTATAATAGCAATAATCGAGCGGATGAGGTGACCTCTTAATTCCCCAATATGTCCCCAAAAAGACATGTCTTTACCTTCACTCACAGGATGAAATTTTTAAGGCTCAAATTTATGAAAAAAGTTTCAGTAAAGTGGTTTAAAGTTTAGAGTTTAAAGTTTAGATAAGATTAAACAAATGCTTCGAGAGCCTCAGCATGACATCTCTAATACTAGCTGTTCCATTTAATTAACAGCCAATTTGTAGCGGTGTCATGCTGAGGCTCTCGAAGCATTTATACATATTACTAAAACCTCACATATTACTAAAACCTCCAGCTCCCGGCTTCAGCCTTCAACGCTAATTTATCCCCTCATCCAGCAGTTTATGCAGGTCAATAATCCCGAAATATTTTCCGTTTTCCGTTACCACGAGCTGTCCGATGTTGTTTTCTTTTAAAATTTTCATGGCTTCTTTTGCCAGAGCAGTTCTTTCAATCGTTTTCGGACGTGCAGACATAATGTCTTTGGCCAATACTTTTGAAATATCATCGCCTTTCATCAACATCCGTCTTAAATCTCCGTCGGTGATAACGCCGATAATTTCATCTTCATTCGTCACAACGGTGATCCCGTGTCTTGAACCGCTGATCGAAATAATTACGTTTTTAACAGTGTCATTTTCAGTTACCTGAGGCTTTTGGGAAGAAAGGAAATCGTCAACTTTTGAAATTAAATTCTTTCCTAAGCTTCCACCCGGATGGAATTTTGCA
>CBFGVN010000420.1:0-3507 GCA_965651845.1 uncultured Chryseobacterium sp.
GTAGGGGTAAGCTTATTGGCTGCAATTTCTGTAACGCCTTTAATTATTAATGCTTTTAAATCTACAGAAATACCAGAAACAGGTACTGAATATATTTTACCGCCACCTGTGGATGTTACTACACCTGAAAAAGATCCGCCTGTACGAGTAAAACCACAGCCTGCTCCGGATGTAAAAACTTATGATGATAGATTACCGGAGCCTAAAAAGATTGTAACTAATGAAAAAAATGTTACTCCTGAAGAGAAGTTAAATGCTGTGGCAAGCACTCAGACATCGACTGGAAAAGAAGTTACAACGCCGGCTTATGTTCCTTCAAATCAAACAATTGGAAACGGTCCGGTAATTTCAACACCTCCGCCAACAATTCCTGTTGAAAAAACAGATCCAAATAAAATTGTTGATGCCAGAGATTTAGGAGTAGAAGCAAACTTCAGCGGAGGAATCGAGTCTTTCAGAAATAAAGTAATGAATAATTTCGACGGTTCCGGATTTGAATCCGACGATGTTATGAGAACTACAGTTACCTTCATTGTAGAAATCGACGGAACGATCTCAGGAATTAAAGCTAACGGAGACGATGCCGACTTTAATAGTGAAGCCATCAGAACTGTAAAGGCAATTTCAGCAAAAGGAAAATGGACTCCCGGGAAAAATAAAAAAGGAGAATCCGTAAGAAGCTACTTCAAATTTCCAATATCCATGAAGTTTGATAATTAATGTTTATAACAAATCTTGAACAGTTATCCACAAAGAATTTTTTTTGTGGATAATTTTTTTTATCGTTAAAAGGCTTATTAACAATATTTTAACTCAATTTTCGTTTTATCGATTCACTAAGGGCAAGGAAAAATGTGTATTTTTGAGGCTTAAAGTTCTAATAATGGCAAAAATCATAGGTATCGCTAATCAAAAAGGAGGAGTTGGAAAAACTACAACAGCTGTCAATTTAGCCGCAGCATTAGGGGTATTAGAGAAAAAAATATTAATCATCGATGCTGATCCTCAGGCTAATGCAACTTCAGGTTTAGGAGTTGATGACGTACAGTATTCTACATACAATTTGCTGGAGCACAGCGTTGACACCAAAAGCTGCATAAAAAAAACGGCTACACCGAATCTGGATATCGTTCCTTCTCACATCGACTTAGTAGCGGCAGAGATCGAATTGGTAGACAAGGAAGATCGTGAATACATGCTGAAAAAAGCTTTGCAAACCGTAAGAGACGACTATGATTTTATCATTATCGACTGTGCACCGAGCTTAGGTTTGATCACGGTAAACGCGCTTACAGCTGCAGATTCTGTGATTATCCCGATTCAGTGCGAATATTTTGCACTGGAAGGTCTTGGGAAATTGTTGAATACCATTAAAAATGTTCAGAAAATCCATAATAAAGATCTGGATATCGAAGGATTATTGCTTACGATGTATGACAGCAGATTGAGATTGTCTAATCAGGTGGTGGAAGAAGTAAATGCTCACTTCCCGGAGATGGTTTTTGAAACCATTATCAGCAGAAACGTAAGACTGAGTGAAGCACCAAGTTTCGGAGAAAGTATCTTAAATTACGATGCTGAAAGTAAAGGAGCAATTCAATATATCCAATTAGCAGAAGAAGTTTTGTTAAATAACGAAAATTTAGTAAAAAATTAAATAAATAGTCAATAAGTGAGTGGTGAATAGTCAATAAGTGAATGGGTATTATCATTTATGACTTATAAATTATCATTTATCAAATATATCTATGAAGGACAAAAAAAGAGCGATGGGACGTGGTTTGGGCGCTATTCTAAGTGCGGAATCCAAAGCAACGATCAATTCTGCTACTGATGAAGGAGCAGACAAGTTTGTGGGTAATATCGTGGAAATTGCGATAGAAGATATTTATCCCAACCCAACACAGCCAAGAACTTATTTTGACGAAAAAGCATTAAACGAACTTGCACAATCCATTAAAAACTTAGGGGTAATCCAGCCGATTACTTTAAGAAAAGATGGAGAAAAGTTCGAAATCATATCCGGGGAAAGACGTTACAGGGCAACTAAAATTGCCGGTCTGGAGTCTATTCCGGCTTATATCCGCTTGGTGAATGATCAGGAGCTTTTGGAAATGGCTCTTGTTGAAAATATCCAAAGGGAAGATCTGGATGCGATCGAAATTGCATTAACCTACCAAAGATTAATGGAAGAAATCGGTCTTACACAGGAAAATCTTAGCCAGAGAGTAGGAAAGGACAGAAGTACGATTACCAACTCTATCAGATTGTTGAGACTGAATCCGGATATTCAGAACGCGATCAGAAGCGGTGAGATTTCTGCAGGACACGGCAGAGCAATTATCAGTCTTGAAAATGAAGAACATCAGCAGACTTTATTTGAATTAATCATTAAAGAAAAACTGAATGTCCGTCAAACTGAGCAGGCGGCAACCGCTCTTAAAAATCCAAAATCACCGGCTGCAAAAAGAGCAAAAGCAGAGCTTTCCAATAATTATAAGAGAGCTCAGAAAACAATTGCCGATATATTAGATGTAAAAGTGGAGATTAAAACCTCTGGAAACGGTAAAAAAGGTAAAATTGTTCTGGACTTCAAAAATGAAGACGAGCTGGAATATATTTTATCTCATATTAAATAATGAAGAAAATATTTCTCACATTTTTCTTGTGTCTGTTTGCAATAGCTTATTCACAAGTAAATCCTAATGATACGATCCGGGTAGAACATCACCCGAAGGACAGCGTATCGGTGGAGAAAAATAACACCAAGACTGAAGCAAAAATCGTTTCAGATCTTGAGAAAGCAAACGGACCGACAAAGAAAACCTTAAAACTTAATCCTACAAAAGCGGGATTGTATTCTGCTGTTCTTCCGGGATTAGGTCAGTTTTACAACAAAAAATACTGGAAAATTCCCATCGTTTGGGGAGCTGTAGGAACTGGTGTCGGTATTGCGGTCTGGAATGATAATCAATACAGAAAGTATCGAGAATATTATATCGCAAAACTCAACGGAACCCCGAATGAATTTGTCGACAGCCATCCCTGGCTGGATAAAGTAGCGTTGGGAAATGCACAGGACAGATCGAAAAGACAAAGGGATTATGCCATTGCCATTACGGGATTAATTTACATTTTAAACATTGTAGATGCAGTTGT
The DNA here is from genome assembly GCA_965651845.1 of uncultured Chryseobacterium sp. Taxonomy (GTDB): domain Bacteria; phylum Bacteroidota; class Bacteroidia; order Flavobacteriales; family Weeksellaceae; genus Chryseobacterium. Next base: position 3,160 of record CBFGVN010000420.1, read on the forward strand.
AGACGCGCATTTATATGAAAGCCGTCACGATCCGGATTTGTCATTCAATCCTACAGTCATCCAGGATCAGTATGGCTTTACCCCGCCAAAAACGGGTTTAAGCTTAAGTTATAGATTTTAAAATAGAATATTAACTCAATTCAAAGCCTTAGCTGAGTGAAACGCCTTTGCGAACTTAGAAGCGGGTAGTAGTCAAAAAAATCTTTGCGATCTTTGCGATAAAAAGAATATTCAAACAAGTAAAATAATAAAATGAAAATAGCATTAGTTGGATACGGTAAAATGGGCAAAATCATCGATGAAATTGCCACCAAAAGAGGTCACGAAATTGTTGCCCGATTAAAAGAA
>CBFGVN010000421.1:0-3491 GCA_965651845.1 uncultured Chryseobacterium sp.
ATTAATGCGAGTAGAAATTCGGCTTAAAAACGATCTGTTTGTCATTCTGATCATAAACTGAAGGTTACGAACGTAGTTCAGAAGGGGAGTGAAGAATATACTTAAAGACTTCGACAGGCTCAGTCTGACATTTCTAATACCAACTGTTTGTACAGCATTTTTGTAGCGATGTCAGGCTGAGCCCGTCGAAGTCTTCAAAAAATAAACCTCTCAATCCGAGAGGTTTTGTTTTTATTCTTTTATAAATTTTTCATAATACATCTTATCCTTCGTCTGGATTTTCAGATAATAAACTCCTTTTGCAAAATCTTCAACTTTCACAGATTTTTGATCTTTAACTTTAGTAATTAATCTTCCTAAATTATCATAAATCTCTAAATATAAAACATCACCTTCAGTAGCAATATTCAGGATGTTTTTAACAGGATTCGGGAAGATGGAAAGCTTTTCTTTTTTTACTAAATCTGATGTATTTAAAACATTATTATAAAGACTTCCGAAATTTAAAATTCCAAAACCCATCTGATCTGTATGATTGGGGTATAATGAGGCGGTTTGCCGTAACTTATCTCTCATTAAATCTCTGTTCATCGTAGAAAAAGCCTGAATAAGACATGCAACTCCACCCGCAGCAATAGGTGTGGCTATTGATGTTCCGTTTACCGCAGTAGTTGAATTATTGAAAACAGTAGTGGTAGCTGTTCCTCTCGCGCTTCCGTCCGGTTTTACAGCGCCCGCCGAATTAGGTCCGTACGAGGAAAAATTTGAAGAAACACCTGCAGAATCTACCGATCCGATGGTGAAAACTTTAGCATTGTCCGCCGGTGTCAGGATATAATGCCACGGCTGCGTTCCTGAATTTCCGGCAGCCGCTAAAACAAAAATTCCTTTATTTACTGCAATTTCAGCGGCTCTTGCAATGAAGGAAGTTGTTCCGTTCATATTAGCATAAGTATAGCTGTATTTCGGATCGTCGAAAGTAGCATATCCCAGAGAAGATGTGATAAGGTCAACACCCTTTCGGTCGGCTTCTTCTGCGGCTTCAATCCAATAAAGCTCTTCTTCCGGGACTTCTACGGCTGCATTTTCACTTCGGTAAAGATAAAAATCTGCATCCGGAGCAGAACCCACGAATGTATTTTGGATATAGCCTCCAATAGCGCCCAGTACTACAGATCCGTGATTATTCAGGGAAGCATTGTAAATATCTGTGCTTTTTGTTACAAAATCGTAACCACCTTTAATATGATTATTGGTCCATAATCTTGAATAGGCGGAACCTGTATCCACCGTCGGAAATCCTGTATCGATCACAGCGATTGTCACTCCTGTTCCGGTATAACCGGCTAAATGAAGCGGGCGGAGATTCACCTGATCGATTTGTGCAGAACCTGAGCCGTAATCGAATACGGTTAAAGTTTTATTGGCCGAGTCGGAAGAATGATCCCATTTATTTACGTTTTTAAATTTCGGAACGGTTGAAGAATTTTTAGCAAAGCTTTCCACAGACTGCACATAACTCTGAGCCTGAATTGTTGCAACCTGCGCAGGAGTAGCATTTACAGCAACACCATTCAGCCATTTTGAGTAATCAACAACTGTAAAGCCCAAAGTCTGGATATTCTGAATATATGTTTGTTCGATCGGGGCATCCTGGTCATTCAGGGCAATTCCCAATGCAGTTCGACGGTTAAGGGACTTTTGAGACAGTTCCGATAAAGGATTTGCGTAAAAAGCAGCCTTGTTGGGCTTATCTTTAAAATAAACGAAAACAAGCGACGTCTGCGAAAAAACAGAAGAGTAACCTGCTAATAGACAAAAGAGTAAAATTTTTTTCATGTATTTATTTTGTATAAAGATAAAACAAAATCAATAAAATTTTTGATAGGATTTTAAATTCCTTATTTTTACAGAAATATTTGTTTATGAAAAAAATTCAGATGGTTGACTTACAAAGTCAGTATTACAAAATAAAAAATGAAGTAGATAATGCAGTTTTAAATGTAATGGATTCGGCGGCTTTTATCAATGGCCCGGAAGTAAAGTCTTTCCAGAATGAATTGGAATCTTATTTGGAAGTAAAAAATGTCATCCCTTGTGCAAACGGAACGGATGCTTTACAGATTGCTTTAATGGCGCTGGACCTAAAGGAGGGTGACGAGATTATTACTGCCGATTTTACATTTGCTGCAACGGTGGAAGTTATTCATTTACTGAAGCTGAAGTCTGTTTTGGTAGATGTGGATTATGATACGTTTACGATTTCAACTGAAGCGATTAAAAAAGCAATCACTCCTAAAACAAAAGCAATTATTCCTGTTCATATTTTCGGACAATGTGCGAATATGGAGGAAATTTTAAAAATTGCTGAGCAGCATAATTTATACGTTATCGAAGATAATGCACAGGCCATCGGTTCTGAATACACGTTTTCTGATGGTACGGTAAGACAGGCAGGAACGATGTCAACGGTAGGAACAACTTCTTTCTTCCCGTCTAAAAATTTAGGTTGTTATGGTGACGGAGGTGCAATTTTCACCAACAATGATGAACTTGCACACCGTTTAAGAGGAATTGTAAACCACGGAATGTACGAAAGATACTACCATGATGAGGTTGGGGTAAATTCTCGTTTAGACAGTATTCAGGCGGCAATTTTAAGAAAGAAGCTTCCGCATTTGGATACTTATAATGAAGCCAGAAGAAAAGCCGCAGATTATTATGATGAAGCTTTTGCGGGACACGAACATATTTTAACTCCAAAAAGAGCAGAAAATTCTACACACGTATTCCATCAATATACCTTGAGAATTTTAAATGGAAAACGTAATGAATTACAGAAATTCTTGACCGAAAAAGAAATTCCTGCGATGATTTATTATCCAGTGGCGCTTAGAAAGCAAAAGGCTTACTACCAGGAAAGTAACGATGCAGATTTCGTAAATACAGATAAACTTTTGGATCAGGTGATTTCTCTTCCGATGCACACGGAATTGGATGATGAGCAGTTGAAGTATATTACGGATGCTGTGTTGGAGTTTATGAAATAAATGAGAAAAAAGATTTTTAAATATAAAATTGTAGGGGTTCTAGTTTTTTTAGTTCAGCTATTTATATTTCTCTTTTTTGGATATGGGAGTTATGATACTTTTATAGAATTTAGTATTAATCGAATATTTTCGATTGAAAATTTTGTTTTTCTTTTTGTACTTATTGTATTTATAACGACATTTTTAAGCTTAATATCTTTAGTTTTTAAACGGAAAAGCAGTATTATTTACTTAAATATTAATTATATCTTAATTATATTTTTTTTTCTTTCAGGAATTATAAAGTTAATATATGAAGATAATTATGTAGAAGAAGATACTCCTAGATTTATTTTCATAATTTCGATTATTTCACTGCTTTTGTTTGTTGTTAATTTTTTAAAATATAAAAAAGTGGATTTTTTTGAAATAGATGATATAGGAACACACAATGATTAAAAA
>CBFGVN010000422.1:0-3491 GCA_965651845.1 uncultured Chryseobacterium sp.
TTCAAGAAAGTATTCCATTTTTTCATCATCATTGAAATATTCTTTAAAGAAATATCTCGGATTCCAATCCATTAAAACGCCTCCAAAATCGAATACAATGTTTTTAATTTTCATATTGATGTATTATAATTTGATTGTTAAGCAGAATCTTTGTCATTCCTACAGAATGGAAAAAACTGCAAATGTTATAAAAAATAAACTTTATTTATAAAATTGATATTGTTCGTTTTCATAAAATGCATTGATATGCTGTAAGCCATTCGTTAAAATGATTTCTTTAGCTCCGATAATGGAGTTATATCTTGCCGTTTGTTCAAACGTTTTTTCCGTTAATTTAATATGCGGAGCTTTACATTCAACCAAAATTTTTGGCTGCGCTTTTTCTGTAATTAAAAGATCAACTCTTTTGGTAAGACCATTGAGAACGATTTTTTTTTCTGTAATTAAAGCAGAAGTAGAGTAGGATTTCACGGTAAGATAATAGTGAATCCAGTGTTGGCGCACCCATTCTTCAGGAGTGAGCAAAAGGTAAGCTTTACGAACCAAATCATAAATAAAAAACTTATCTTTGTCTCTCTTGAATTTAAAATCAAAAGTTTCCTGAAAATTCAGTTTTGGAAGTTCCATTTAATATAAGATGAAAGAATTAGATTTAATCCTCAAAAATATTAAAAATAAAGAAGTTTTACCGATTTATTTTTTCCACGGAGAAGAGCCTTACTTTATTGATCTTGCTGTAAAAGCCCTCGAGCACGACTTTCTGGAAGAAGATGAAAAAGCATTCAACCAAACTGTAGTGTACGGAAAAGATACGTCTTATCAGGAAATTCTTTCTTTGGCGAGGCAGTTTCCGATGATGGGCGACAAGCAGGTGATTATCGTAAAAGAAGCGCAGGATTTGAAGTTAACGGAAAACGAAAGCAACGCTTTAGAAGCATATGTTCAAAATCCTGTTCCGTCGACGGTTTTGGTTTTTGCCCACAAACACAAGAAGCTGGACAGCCGAAAGAAGGTTACGAAATCTTTAGATAAATCCAATTCATTATTTTTAAGTGAATCCATCAAAGAAAATAACCTTCCGAAATGGATTGCCGATGAATGCATTAAATTAAGCATAAAAACCGCCCCGAATATTTCACATTTATTGGCAGAGTATCTTGGGAATGACCTTTCCAGGATTGCTAACGAACTGAATAAATTAAAAATTATTTTAAAGGAAGGCGAGATTCTCGACGGAAATATTGTAGAAAACCACATCGGGATCAGCAAAGAATACAACGTTTTTGAACTGCAGAAGGCTTTAGGAACAAAAAATGCCAATGCAGCCTTTAAAATTGCTCATTTTATGGGTAAAAATCCGAAAAATAATCCTTTTGTGGTGATGCTGTCGAGTTTATACAATTATTTTTCAAATGTCATTATTTACAATACCATGATCGGGCAGCCGCCACAAGTGATTGCTTCTCAAATGGGTGTAAATCCTTATTTTATAAAAGATTATGCGGAATCGGCAAGATTATATCCTTTAAAGCATGCGACAAGAGTAATCTCTATTTTAAGGGAATTTGACATGAAAGGAAAAGGATTAGGCGCAGTGAATATGAGCGAAGCGGAACTGATTAAAGAATTAGTTTACAAGATTATCAATGTTGACAAGATCAAGATGAAAGTGTGATAGAGTGAATGGCGAATGAGTCAACTGTCAATTTTATTCAAGTAAAAATTCACAATTGATCATTGACTATTGACATATTAGATATTGACAACTATCATTAAAATAACTTTAAATAAATAGTAAAAATTACGAAATTAGCACTCGGAAATTTTTAAATCTTTTGAAAAGCAAATTATGGAGCAAAACATTTTAGATTGTGTGATCGTTGGATCTGGACCTTCTGGTTTCACAGCGGCAATTTATGCAGCAAGAGCAGACTTAAAACCTGAATTATACACAGGTTTGGAGCCGGGCGGACAATTAACTACAACTACTGAAGTTGATAACTTTCCAGGGTATCCGGCAGGAGTTACAGGTCCTGAAATGATGATGGATTTGCAGAAACAAGCCGAAAGATTCGATACCAAGGTGCATTATGAGATGATCACTAAGGTTGAACTTTCTAAAGAAGTCGGCGGAGTACATAAATTATATGCCGGAAATAAAGAAATTTTCGCAAAAACTGTAATTATATCTACAGGTGCTACTGCAAAATATTTAGGTCTTGATGACGAAAAAAAATATGCAGGAGGTGGTGTTTCAGCTTGTGCTACGTGCGACGGTTTTTTCTATAAAGGAAAAGATGTAGTGGTAGTGGGAGCAGGGGATACGGCTGCAGAAGAAGCAACTTACCTTGCAAAATTGTGTAAGAAAGTGACGATGTTGGTGAGAAAAGATGTTTTCAGAGCATCAAAAGCAATGATCCACAGGGTTGAAAATACTCCAAATATTGAAGTGAAATTCCACCACGAACTCATCGGAATTGAAGGTGAAAACAGCCTGGTTGAAAGAGCAGTGGTAATCAATAACCAAACAAAGGAAACTTCTACGATCGACGTTGACGGAATTTTTATTGCCATTGGCCACAAACCGAATACGGATATTTTCGTTGGGCAAATCGACCTTGATGAAAATGGATATATCTTAACTGAAAAAGGATCTTCAAGAACGAATCTTCCGGGAGTTTTTGCTGCGGGTGATGTTCAGGATCATATCTACAGACAGGCGATTACGGCTGCTGGAAGCGGTTGTATGGCGGCTATGGATGCAGAAAAATATCTTGCAGAATTACATTAATTCAATTTAAATAAAATAGAAGACGCATCTTTCAGGGTGCGTTTTTTTGTTTTAAACTACCAATTCACTGTATTAATTGGACTTTGTAAAAATAATGAATCTGATTTTTAGCCGATTATTAAGTTTTGTTAAAATTTGTATTAAAAATATTTTGGCAATAATCAAAAACGTCTTATATTTGCACAACTGAAAATGACGGTAGCGTCGATATTTAGGAGAGTTGGCAGAGTGGTCGATTGCGGCAGTCTTGAAAACTGTTGACTGTAACAGGTCCGGGGGTTCGAATCCCTCACTCTCCGCAAGTTGGAGAAACAAATAAAATCAAAAGCCTTTAAATCTTAGTATTTAAGGGCTTTTTTGTTTTTTTGAGGTATCAAAACATATCAAAGAAATACAAAACGAAAGTGAGTCATTCGGTGAGTAGCCGAAAGTCTCATTTACTACTCACCGAATAACAGCTAAACAGCCTGTTCATCGATTGAACATCTTGTAGGTATAAAGGTTCGAGAATATATTACTAACCTTTAAAAATTAAAGTCATGCAAACCTACAGCTTACTTTTCTATGCTAAAAAAGCAAAGAATAATCCTAAAACTTCAACCATTTATTTACGAATCACTGTTGCTGGAAGACGAACGGAGATTTCAACTGGGCAAACGGTAAAAACTTCACAATGGAGTATAAAATCCGGAAAGTTATC
>CBFGVN010000423.1:0-3461 GCA_965651845.1 uncultured Chryseobacterium sp.
TTCCCAAATTTAAAACTATATTTATATTCGTTTCGGTTTTTGGGGAAGATTACACTTATGATCATTCTGGAGCACAAGGATATATAAAGAGCGAACTAAAAGGGTATTCAATTGATCCTGTTGCGAATATAGATTTAAATAAAATTTGGCTTGAATGGTTTGATTATATTTTAAAAGATGGCAAAAAACCTTCTTTTTTGAAGAATAAGATTAATTATCAGGTTATGGGTGCTAATCAATGGAAAAATGTAAATTCTGTTGAGAACTTTAATAAAAATAAATTAAAATTTTATTTGGAACATAATGGTTTATTATCTGATGTAAAAATAAGCGATAAAAGTTTTTCGTCACTAAAAATAGATCTAAAAGATAGATCTGATGCGGATGAATTATTAGATTTAAAGAATGATTTAGTTGAAAATAAAATATACACTAAGAATAGTTTAATATTCACAACTAATGCATTAGAAAAGTCTTTTGAATTATCGGGTAATTTTTCTGGAAAATTAAGATTTTCTATTAATAAAAAAGATGCAGATTTATATGTTTATTTATACGAGCTAATGCCAAATGGGAAATATTTTTTACTATCAACTTATTTGGAAAGAGCTAGTTATAATAAAAATAATGAAAAGCGAAATTTACTTACCTCTAATAAAAAGGAAACAATATCAATATCAAATAATAAATTTATAAGTAAAAAAATTGAAAAAGGGAGTAAACTTGTTGCAATAGTAGGTGTTGTAAAAACTCCTTATTATCAAATAAATTATGGTACAGGAAAAGATGTAAGTGATGAAACTATTCTTGATGCAAAAGAACCATTGGAAATTAAATTTTATAATGATAGTTATATAGATATTCCTGTTATTCAGGAATAATTATGGTCATCAAAAAATTATCAATTCTGAATTCAATTAAAACATAATACTACAAATAATGTAGTAGCAGAAAGTCCACCCCGATTACTAGCCCAAAAAACACACAAAAGATAAATGTCACGTTTTCCGTATCAATTTTTTGATGAGTATGTAATACGTACTCCTTCATTTTCACGCAGAAACTTTCAACAGACAATAAGTAGTAAAGATGAAATTACAGATGCAGAACTGAAAGAAATCTGCACCAATCCCATATTTCAGGAAGCTATTTATTTAGCTTCACCAATTTGTATGATGAGGGAAGTTTACCGGTAGAGCAATGACCGAGAGACCAGATCTTTTTAAAGCTGTTATTGCTGAGGTGGGATCATTGAATATGTTGAGAGATGAAGCAACACCTAATTCTCAACCAAAAGAGTTTGGAACAGTAAAAGATCCGAAAGAGTTTAAAGCATTATTGGAAATGGATGCCTATCATCATATTCAAAAAGGAGTAAAATGAATTAGTCAACACTTAATCTGACAGTTAGAGGTTAAAAATAATTGTCAGATAAAGTCGTGGCTAATACAAGTAAAATATCCTGCAACTTTTATCACTGGGGGAATGAACGACCAGAGAGTTATAGTATGGGAACCTGTAAAGTTTGCGGCTAAATTGATGGCTGATAATGCGTCTGAGAATCCAATATTATTAAAAATAGATTTTGATGGAGGACATGGTGCTAATGTTCCTGTTAGTCAACGATATGCAAGTTTAAGCGATATGTTTGCCTTTGCCCTATGGCAACTCGGGCATCCAGATTATCAACCAATAAAACAAAAATAATCAAAAAAAACGTTGCAAGCTTGCAACGTTTTTTTTTGATATGAAGTTTAAGTTTAGATCTTCAATTAAGGCATTTTAAACCCTCTCGTATAAATCTGTCCATAAGCATCCACAAATTTCACCGATACATTTCCTGAATATTTATCAAGGATTTTTTCAACGTCTTTTTGTGAATTGACAGGCTTACCATTTATTTCAATAACGATATAATTATCTACGATTCCGATTTTAGCGATCTCACTTCCTTCAGATACATTTTTGGCGACTACTCCACTGTTCAAGCCATAATCGGTTTTAAATCTGTCGCTCAACGGCTCAAACTCGGCTCCGATTTTTTCAGTTACACTAAGGTCGGCTTTAGTTCTGGTAGAAGTTCCTCCTTTTTGATCTTTTAAGGTAACAGTTGTCGTAGATTCTTTACCGTTTCTGGAATATGTTACCTGAACTTTATCACCAGGACGTTTGCTTCCAACAGCTATTGAAAGATCTGCGAAATCTGTAATGGCAATATTGTCAATTTTAGTAATGACATCACCTGTTTTTAATCCTGCATCTTCTGCACCACTATTATCTGCAAACCCTATTACCAATATTCCTGAACCGGCCTTGTAGTTTGTCTTTTTCTCTCTGTTGTAAGCTGCTAACTGTATATCGTCGGATAAATCTACAGATTGTACTCCAAGGAAACCTCTCTGAACGATACCAAATTTCTTGATATCCTCTACAATTTTTCTGGCCAAGTTGGAAGGAACCGCAAATCCGTATCCCTGATAATATCCTGTTGTAGATTGAATTGCTGAGTTAATACCAATCAGATCTCCGTTTGTATTTACCAAAGCACCCCCCGAATTCCCCGGATTGATGGCTGCATCCGTCTGGATAAAGCTTTCAATCGGATTGGCCGCTTTTCCCTGAGAACTTAAAATCCCGATTCCTCTTCCTTTTGCAGAAACGATACCTGCCGTTACGGTAGAATTCAATCCAAGCGGATTTCCTACTGCAAGAACCCATTGTCCGACTTCAATATTATCAGAATTCGCAAAATTTAAATAAGGCAATCCTTTTTCTTCAATTTTTAATAATGAAATATCTGTATTCGGGTCTGTTCCAACTAAAGTTGCGATATAAGATTTCTTATTGCTTAAAACTACTTCAAGTTTATTAGCTCCTGCAACAACGTGGTTATTTGAAATAATATACCCGTCCGGCGAAATAATCACTCCAGATCCCATTCCGGAAGGCATATTCTCCGGTGCTTGTTGTCTCTGTCTTTGTTGTCCTCTTCCGCCAAAGGGATCCCCGAAGAAGAAATCAAACAGATCCTGCTCTGAAGCTTTGTTTGTCGTTCTGGACTGAAAATTTTTAATAGTAACTACAGCCGGAACCGTCGTCTTAGCTGCTTTTACAAAATCGTCTCCTACTGCGGCAGAATTCATACCTGCAAACGTTACATTAGATGCTGATTTTGTGAAGTATGATTGGTCTCCGCTGTTGGAATCATGTCCGAAATATTGTAATGTTCCAACGGTAGTAGCTCCTGAAATAACGCCTACTACTGCAAATGGTAATAGTTTTTTTAAAGTACTCTTCATTGTATATCTTTCTTTGTTATTTATTGATTTAATTTTTCGTTTTAGTCTAAACAAATTTAATGCTAAATAGGTATGCAGTTGGTTTGTAATGTTTCAATTTTAACTAAAATTTAACAGGAATAGCAATAATTTATGCATTATGTCATAATTTTTAAAACCCTA
>CBFGVN010000424.1:0-3456 GCA_965651845.1 uncultured Chryseobacterium sp.
AATTATAATTAAAAAATATACACAATTTTGAATTAATGTTAAAAATTATTTAAACTTAAGACTTCTTTTTGCACAATATTTGATGTATCTTTACTGAAAACTAACTGAGAATATACCATTAACTAATTAAATTTTTTAAACATGAAAACTAAGATTTGTAGCGCACTTTTGGCTCTCCTATCGATTCCATTTTTTGCACAAAGTGGATGGGTTGGGATTAATACAGCAAACCCGCAGGCCAACCTCGACGTAAACGGAACGATTAAAATCAGAGAAACTCCCGTAGCTCCGGCACTTCCTGGTTACGAAATTCTAGCTGTCAACAAGAATACAGGAGGTGACTTTCAAGTCGCCCAAGTTAGTCCTCAATTAATTGCAGATTTTGTTGTTAGTCAGGTTAACAGCGGAGTAAGTACAACAATTTATGCAGCAAAAAAGACATCAGGTATCAGCTTATTAAGTTTAGGTCTTTTCCCAACAGGATTTAGAGCCGTAAATTTTACAGCAGCTGAAAGAACGGTAGGTCCGACTTCTTTATTCACAGAAACAGACCATACATACACTGTTCCGAGCAACGGAACATATGCAATAGGATTCACTCTCCGTTATGGTACTGGTCTTCAGGCTGCTCTGTTGCCAAACTCTCCGGGTCTTGGGATTTTAAGAACCAGAGCTGGCGTAGCAACTCTTATAGACTCGCGTACTTTCAGTGGAGCCAATCTTATTTTATTAAGTTTAACAATTTCAGAAACAAGTATCAACAGTCTTTACACTTTACAAGCTGGTGATAAGCTTAATTTCGGATTGACAGGATCTTCACTGCTTGATGCTGGTTTATTAGGATCCAGTGTAGGTTCTTTCTACGTTTATAAAGTTTCGAATTAAAAAAAAACTTTTATATAGTTTAATCACTCAACAGTATTAATCCATCATACCATATTGTATGATGGATTAATTGTTTTATAAACCAATACAAAACATTTGACTATATTTGAGTAAACAAAAAGCATACAATGATGTATCCTCTTATCGTCATACTTATCATATTCTTCATTATTATTTTTTATAATTTAAATAATCGAATTCAGAGATTAGAGAGGGAGATTTCTGAACTCAACCGAAAAATTCAAGTTCCCGGATTAACACAAATAAAAGAGGAAAGAAACGTAGAACCAATCGTATCTTCAACTAAAGAAAAACAAAAAATTGTTGCTTTCGAAGAATCAAAAGTAACTGAAGAAGTTCCTGTGACACCGGAAAAAGACTGGCTCACTCCTATTTTTGATTTTTTAAAACAAAATGCTTTAACGATCATTGGTATTTTCACGCTTGTCCTGGGAATCGGCTATTTCGTAAAATATGCCATCGACAGAAACTGGATCGGGGAAACCGCAAGAGTGGGAATCGGGCTTTTGGTGGGAGGTGCCATTATGTTGACCGGACATTTTCTCAGGAAAAATTATATGGTTTTTTCGTTCATTATTACCGGAGGCGGAATTGCTGTTCTGTATTTCACCACAACAATTGCTTTTCGGGAATATCATTTGTTTTCACAGAATACTGCATTTGTGATTACCTGCTTAATTACCCTGATTTCTATCGCACTTTCCTATTATTATAAAAGTGAGATTCTTATTATTTTCTCATTATTCGGAGGATTTCTTGCGCCGTTGATGATCAGTACGGGACAAAGCAATTATCCGTTTTTATTTACGTATCTTACCGTGTTGAACATCGGAATGCTCATCATCGTTTTTCTTAAAAATTGGAAAAGTGTGGGCTGGATTTCCTTTATTTTTACCAATATTTATCTTTTTTACTGGACGGCTGAGAAAACCGAAATCCTGAGTGTATATTTCCATATTATCACGTATATTATTTTCTACGCCTTTGCGCTTCAGAATTATATTAAGAAAGGAATTTTACCGTCTTATGATATTTTAATGCTGGTTTTAATCAATTTTACAAGCATTATCGGATTGGTTTATATTTTTAATACATTACGATACGAACCGGTCATTCTATTTCCCGTTGGTTTTGCTTTGGTTAATTTATCTTTACTTTTCAGAGAATATTCTAAAAAGAATTTTGGAGTAAATTATTCTGTATTTGCTGGAATTAGCATCAGTTTAATTACCGTTGCTATTGCTTTACAATTCAAAACTCATTTGATTACCAGTGTTTGGGCGATCGAAGCGACTTTGCTTCTATATATCTGGAAAAAAACGAATCTTAATATTTTTAAAATATGCTTCTATATTTTGTTTCCGCTGGTGATCATAGCACAGATCATGACGTGGACAAAATATGTGGATGCTAAGAATTTAACTATCATTTTTAATCCCGTTTTTCTTACAAGTTTTGTGACGGTGATCACGACTTTCACCAATTTAATTTTACTCAGAAAACTTCCTGACACCAATAAAAAACATACCGATTTTTTTGAAAATGTCTTTACCATAGTAAGTTATGGAATCATTTATGTTGCGCTTTTACTGGAAATTATGTATCATATTTCTGATCGAGCATGGATTGTAATTTTCAGTGTTGCAATGCTTTACAGTCTGTATTATATATTTTGTATTTTATTGTTCCGAAAAAAGCTCGACATTCACTCCATTCTTGAAACAGGGCTTTTGTATTTATTTTTGTCTTTAATTATTTTCAATACTTTGATTTCCGGATCGGGAATTATTTCAAATTTTTTGATGGGAAAACTGCATCTCAGCTTCTATGGAGTACATTTATTATACTGGATTCCTTTTATTTATATCTTAGTAAATATTTTACCAAAATCAGATTTTTTCAATGTAAAATTTTCTTATTGGTTGATTGCACTGGCATTTATCACTGCTGTAAGTGCTGAATTGTACCATATCTATTTGTTAATCAATACCAAAGAAATTTCAGAAGTACCAAAGCTGGGAAAACACTTCAGAATCTTGTATCTCCCAATCATTTGGGCTGTTCTGGCAAGTATTCTTATTTACAGAGGACTAAAAAGCAATACTACAGAATATACCAAAATAGGTTTTGTTTTAATTGCTTTTATGATCTTAAAATTATACACCTATGATGTTTGGGAAATGGATAATGTTTCGAGAATCGTTGCTTTCATTATCCTGGGAATCATATTACTGCTAAGCTCATTCCTGTTCCAGAGATTAAAAAACATTATTAAAAACATGGTTGAGAATAAAGATGAAAACAATGAAATTGAGAATTCAAAATCATAATAAAACGCTTTATTTATAATTATTATTTAAATTATTGTAAAATTTTATTCACATTTTATAAAAATTAACTATATTTATCAAGTTTTTAATTATTCCTATATATTATGAAAAAAATACTCTACTCTTTTTTACTCTTGTCTTCGGCTACGTTATTGGCTCAGAAGAATCCTGCAACGAAATTTGCAGTGGCCAATGATATTGTCGGAACAGTAGATATGTT
>CBFGVN010000425.1:0-3447 GCA_965651845.1 uncultured Chryseobacterium sp.
TGTATTTATTTAAGCATTTTTAATTCAAATTTTCTTTTGGCAATTTACTATTCGTATTTAACCACCCCGTCAAAAATTCTTTAGAATTTTCGCCACCCCTCCAGAGAAGGGGAATTTTTACGACATATTTTTTCTCTTGATTTTTAAAATAACAAAAGTTTTTGGTGAGCTCAAAGTCGCTCCTGAGTTTGATATCCATATCATACAAATCATTAAAAATTTCAACATAAAATAGACAAAACAACAATATTCACATACCACAAATATCAATTATTATTAAAAATTTAACATTTTGGAAAGATTCTTGCTACATTATACAATATGGAAAGCCAGAGTTATCAAAATCACAGGAAATATTATCCACCGCATCATTTTATTTATCTTCCATTATTAATTTTCCTCGAAGCTTTCGGGATCTGGAAAATTTTTAATGATGAACCCAATAAGCTGATCTGGATTTTATTTTCAATTGTCATTTTTCTGCTTTTCTATCTGGCAATTATGATTAGACAACATTATGCGTTGGGACTTCAAAACCGTTTGGTAAGACTGGAATTCAAGCAAAGATATTTTGAAATATTCGGTCAGCGGTCTGATGAAGTTGAAAGCAAGTTGGGATTTGATCAGATTGCCGCATTGAGGTTTTCGTATGATGACGAATTTAAAGAGCTGTTGTACAAAGCACTTCATGAAAAAATTTCAGGGAATGAAATAAAAAAATCTATCAAAAACTGGCGGGCTGATCATCACAGAATTTAGAATAATAAACACCAAAAATAAATTGCTATGAAAAAATGGAGCTTATACAGTATTACGATTTTAAGTTTATTAACACTAACAAGTTGTGAAGCGATAGAGACAATCTTTAAGGCAGGAATGTGGTGGGGAATTATATTAGTAGTTGGCGTAGTAGCTATTATATTATGGCTATTTTCAAGGGGTAAGAACTCTTAACCAAAAAATCTTATGGAAAATTCAGAATTAGAAATCATTTCCCATCTGAAACCTTCTAAGATTGTCAAGATTATGAGAGATCCGGAGGCTTCTGCAAAGGCGGTACATCTAGTGTATACCTCCGATGCATAAACGGCCGGTATCATTCGTAAAAAAAACGGAAAAAAATATTCTTACTATAAAGACGGCGAAAAAATCAAGGATAAGGACGAGATCTCAAGAATCAACAAACTGGTTATTCCTCCGGCCTGGGAGAATGTCTGGATCTGTGCTTTGGATAACCGACATCTTCAGGCAACAGGATTTGATGTAAAAAAGAGGAAACAGTATCGTTATCATCCTTTATGGAATGCTTTACGAAATCACACAAAATTTTACAGAATGCTGCAGTTCGGATACGCTCTTCCGAACATCAGGCTTCATGTGGAACAGGATCTGGCTCTGAGAAATTTTGAAAAGAGAAAAATCCTGGCTTTAATTGTAAGTTTAATGCAGAGAACCAACATCCGAATCGGAAATAATGCCTATGAAAAGCTGTACGGTTCTTTTGGCTTAACCACCCTGAAAGATAAACATGTAAAAATCAAAGGGCAGAAAATCACCTTTTCTTTTAAAGGAAAAAAAGGAATAATGCATAATGTCGATTTAAAAAGCAGAAGACTGGCAAGATTGGTTCAGAAATGTAAAGATATTCCGGGAAAAGAGCTCTTCCAGTATTATGATGATGAAGGCAACCGCCATTCCATCGATTCCGGAATGGTGAATGAGTATATTAAAGAAATCAGTGGAGAAGATTTTACCGCAAAAGATTTCAGAACCTGGTCGGGAACGGTAAGTGCTTTAATTGCTTTTAAAGAAATCGGCTACGCAGAAACCCATACGGAATACAAGAAAAAAGTAAAAGAAGCTTTGGAAATTGTAGCTTCACACCTAGGAAATACAAGCTCAGTTTGCAGAAAATATTACGTACATCCTTTGGTCATCAACCTTTACGAAAACAATACCATTAAAAAATATCTTGACGAGCTTGAAAAAATAGAAGAAAATGATGGCAAAGCAGGCTTAACTCAGGAAGAGAAATTGGTTTTGAAAATTCTGGAAAATGAGAAGATGTAGAAAGGTCAATGGTGAATGGTCAATCCGCTGCGCTTGGAAATTTTTAAATATCATTTTTAAAATTCACTATTCACTTGCAAAGCAAAATTGACAATTGACAGAAAAATGTCAATGGTGAATGGTCAATCCGCTGCGCTTGGAAATTTTTAAATATCATTTTTAAAATTCACCATTCACTTGCAAAGCAAAATTGACAATTCACATATTCATCTATCAACAAAATCAATTTTAAATGTTGTAAATTTGTATCATTAGCAAATTAAAAAAATAATACAACGTAATATGTCAAAAGCAATTTCGCAAGTACCATTTGCAGTAAACGAACCGGTAAACTCTTATGCACCGGGAACTCCGGAAGTAAAAAGCCTTATCGCTCAATACAAGAAAATGTGGGCTGAAAAGATAGAAATCCCAATGATCATCAATGGAAAAGAAGTAAAAACAGATGAAAAAGTTCAGCTTCAGTCTCCTCAGGATCATGCTCATGATTTCGGGTTTTACTATAAAGGTACTATGCAGCATGTGGATGACGCTATCAATGCGGCATTGGCAGCTAAAAAAGAATGGAACGAGCTTGGTTGGGAACAGCGTGCAGCAATTTTCTTAAAAGCAGCTGATCTTTTAGCCGGACCTTACAGAGACGTAATCAACGCTGCGACAATGATCGGACAATCTAAAAATGTTCATCAGGCTGAAATTGATTCTGCTTGTGAACTTATCGATTTCTTAAGATTCAACGTAGAATTCATGACAGAAATGTATTCTGAGCAGCCTGTTTCCGACAGCGGAATCTGGAACCGTGTAGAATACAGACCATTAGAAGGATTTTGTTTTGCGGTAACTCCGTTCAACTTTACGGCAATTTCAGGAAACTTACCTACTTGTATGGCCATGCTTGGAAACGTAGTGGTTTGGAAGCCTTCTGATAAGCAGGTTTATTCTGCAAAAGTAATCATGGATGTTCTTACTGAAGCGGGTCTTCCTGCAGGGGTAATCAACATGATCTTTACAGATGGAAGAGATACTGCTGAGAAAATTTTAGCACATAGGGATTTTGCAGGACTTCATTTTACAGGTTCTACAAAAGTATTCCAGGGAATGTGGAAAATGATCGGGGACAATGTTCACAATTACAGAACATACCCGAGAATTGTAGGGGAAACGGGAGGAAAAGACTTCGTTATCGCTCATCCGTCTGCAAATATAGAAGCTGTGGCAACGGCTTTGGTAAGAGGAGCATTCGAATATCAGGGACAAAAATGTTCTGCTGCTTCAAGAGCTTATATTCCAAAATCTCTTTGGGCTGATGTGAAAAAAGTAATGGAAACGCAGATTAATTCAATTAAGATCGGTTCGCCGGCAGATCCTTCCAACTTC
>CBFGVN010000426.1:0-3424 GCA_965651845.1 uncultured Chryseobacterium sp.
CCAGCAGATAAAAATGCTTTTGTTATGCCTTTTAATCTCGGCTGAAAGCACTTCGTAATCCCCGTCTTCTTTTTTTCTTTCAACAATGAGGTCGGAACCTTCGCCAATATTTCCTGCACGAAACTCTACTTTATATTCACCGGAAGGATCTTGTACAAAATCTTCTTTTTTAAAATTCTGATGTGCCATGATTTTCAATTTTAAGTTAATTACACAACAGAATAAATTATGCCAAGATCAAATTTTATTATTTTTTCTTAAAAAATCTTAAATAACCTTAATAAATTTCTCTCATGGAATTATTGGCACAATATTTTAATTATACAAAACAACTCATAGTTAATTTGAGTTTTCATGGTTATTAGTTTTTTATCCTCGGAGATTTCTGGGGATTTTTTATTTTATTTTTAGTCACAAAAGACTATTCATTTAGTTTGATTTCTCGCCTTTTTCTTCACATCCCGCAGTTTTAAAGTCAGCATTTTACGGAGGTCGTCATGAAATTCCTTATAATTTTTGATGCTTTCCTGGAGTTTCTTTTTATTGCTTAAATAATCTTCATAAAGCTCACACAGTTCAGACCCTTTTGCAATGACATCACAAGACTCAATGCCCGATTCGTCGTTGCTTTTTTGCAATAAATACCTGTAATATTCCATACGTTCCGTAAGGCTGTTATGAAATTTTGGTTCTATTCCCTGCATTGCTTACTATTTAGTTTAAACTTAATTTGAAAATCCGATAAACGGGCTGTCGCTCTGATATAAAACCTTTACGTCCTGAAGCTGAGTTCCATTGTATATTGATTTTGAGTAAATTTGATGTAAAACCGACGAAAGCAAAACCTCATCGGGATCACCCAAAGCTCGCAGCGGCAAAGAAGAATATTCATTAATCTGAATCTGAGGAGCAATCCCATTGGTATAATTGCCTTCACCACTGGCATTGAAAACTTTATAAATCACAGGATGCATCTGCCATGTAATTTTCTTAGGTTTTCTTCGGTCTTCTACCACAAATCCGGCCATATCTTTTCCTAACGTAGCATCGCCAACCTGAATGACCTGCAAATAAGACTTTAAATTATTAATAACAATTTCAGAAGCAGAAGCGGTACTTTTCGATGTAATGACATATACCTTATTCAACGCTAATGAATTAGCATGCAAAACATTGAAATCAAGCGCATTGGTATCATAGGAAATCTGTTGTGAAAATGTCCTTTTTACTTCTCCCCCGTTTTTGTTTCCTTTGTAGATAATGAATGGTGAATTGGCAGAAATCCCTGCCGGAATCAACGAACAAAGTGCGGCCGACGACGAAACGGAACCTCCGTAATTGTACCGAAGATCCAAGATCAGCTCCTGAACTCCGGCAGTCTTGAACTCTGCAAACTTCTGATTCAGGGCAGAGGTCATTCCGTCCGGAAAATCATAAATATAGAGATAGGCTGTCTTTTTATTGTTTTGCTCAAAAATTTTCGACATTA
Organism: uncultured Chryseobacterium sp.; assembly: GCA_965651845.1. GTDB lineage: Bacteria > Bacteroidota > Bacteroidia > Flavobacteriales > Weeksellaceae > Chryseobacterium. The sequence goes on from CBFGVN010000426.1 coordinate 1,490, forward strand.
AAGACTGTTCAAGCGAATATCCGTAGTAGACCGTAATATTTTTTTCGTTAATGACCGAGCCGTTTTCCCAATTCCCGACAGTCAGCTGAATGACCGTCTGATCCGGAATCGCAGCCGTCAATTCTTCTGCATTGGAAGCTGTAATAATCACTCCGTTGATTTTTTTTATGATCATTCCCCTTTCCAGTCCGGCATTTATCGCGGGTGAATTTTTTAAAACTAATTTTATCACCGTTACAACTTCACCATTTGCCAGCTGCAAAACAGTATAATCGAAGCCATACATATTGCGCACCGAACGAGGATAGGTAGAAGAATCTGCTGTATTTACGATAAATGAAAAGCGATCCTGAGGAGACAGTAAACTTTTAAAAAAATCCTTTGTAGGAAGATGATAATCCGGCTTTGCAGGCATCTGATCTGCCCAGTAATAATACCGTCTCATACTGTCCTGAACCCAGACATTTACGGCTTCTGTGCTTCCTTCAGGAAAATCCGGGATTTCGTCATCTGTACGGTTGCAGGAAATCATTAAAACCGATAAAAACAGTACAGCTAGTATTTGAATATTGAAAAAGTTCCTCATAAATTGTCATCTTTTATAAATAATCTGCAATATCAATATCCCCTTTTACGACCCATACCCCGTTCTCCATTTTCTCCTGAAGAACGATCATATTGGCACCGATATCCTGCTTTAAGGTTACTTTGATAATATTCGATCCCGTATAAGGTTCTGTGGTTCCCGGCTTATATAATTCGAGATAAACGGGAGCTGTGGCGCTGAAGAAATTATAGATCTTCACGGATGTGAAATCCTTTTTCCCGATGTTGTCAAATTCCGCAAGAACGAGTCCGTTTTCCCTTTTTAAAACACCTTTTACGCCGTCCAGCGAGGTACCGGAAAACTCACCGAGATTTGGGAAAATAAATTCGAAGCCGACTTTTCCTAAATTCACCTGAGGTTTTACCGCATACGTCTGCAGGAAAATCCCCGGAAGATTGAAAAAAGATACGTTTTTGTAATCTTCAAAATTGTTGTAGGTAATAGTATATTTTGCAATTTGAGTTCCTGTTTCATTGTTATAGATGCCCAATTCATCGGTTTCGCCTTCATCAAGCACAAACATCAGCTGGGTTTCTATTTTGTCTGTATACGAATTTTTTCCGTTGATTTCGATGGGTTTTCCGTTCAGTCTCAACTGCAGAACATCCGGCTTGGAATATCCTTTTATATTGACTTCCGCAGCTTGTTGAGCTTTGTCAAACCGCTCCATCGTGCTATTGTCTGTACAGGAAAATAATATCGCAAACAGTATCATTGTTATGATCTTTTTCATTTAAAATAATTTTAAATAATAAAATTTAAAAAATTGCCCCACCCTAAACCGCAGGGCAATCATTTATAAAACTAAATCGGATATGCTTCTGTTTTCACAGATTGTATGTTTAAGCTGTAGGCCTTACATTATTTTTAAAGTTTTCATGGAAAGTTTTTACAAACATCCTAGTGTTTAATCTGCTGATTATTTCTTAATGAATTTTAATCTTTCCGTTAGAATACCATCACTTACCTCAGCAAAATAAGTTCCTGCTGAAAATCCATTAACATTGATATTTCCGGAGTATTTGGTATTGATTATTTTTTGTCCGGCAGCATTATAAACCGTCACTGTCGTATTGTTTTGTTTTAATTTCGGATTAAGCTGCAACTGCAAAGAATTAGCTACAGGGTTTTCCATTATTTTGGTAATATTTTTTGTTTCTTTTATGTCTTTTGTTTTTAAAACTGAAGCAAAAATCGTCATCTCATTAATATTAATATTTTGAGAATTGGACGCTGCTCCGGATGAAATTCTGTTTGACCAAAGTCCGATATAGATTTTCTTTCCTGCAAACGCTGAAATGTCTATCAAACATTCTGCATACTGATTA
>CBFGVN010000427.1:0-3405 GCA_965651845.1 uncultured Chryseobacterium sp.
TGAAAGCGGAGAAATTGATTTCGAAGATTTAAAAGCTAAAGCAGAACAGCATTCTGAGAACCTTTCTTGTGTAATGATCACGTATCCGTCAACGTACGGGTTCTTTGATGCCAACATTAAAGAAATTACTGCATTGATCCACCAACATGGCGGACAAGTATATATGGATGGTGCCAACATGAACGCTCAGGTAGGATACACAAGTCCTGGAAACATTGGAGCAGACGTTTGTCACTTAAATCTTCACAAAACTTTCGCAATTCCTCACGGAGGTGGAGGTCCTGGAGTTGGCCCGATCTGTGTGGCTAAACATTTGGTTCCTTTCCTGCCTTCCAACGCAAACATCAGAATTGGAGCTAAAGAAGCTATCGACGGTATTTCTGCAGCACCTTACGGTTCTGGTTTGATCCTGAATATTTCTTACGCTTACATTAAAATGCTAGGAACTTCAGGATTGAAAAAAGCAACTGAGCACGCGATTTTAAATGCTAACTATTTAAAAGAAGTTTTAGCTGAGCACTTCCCGATTTTATATTCAAATACACAAGGTAGAGTAGCGCACGAGTGTATCGTAGATTTCAGACAGTTCAAGTCTTTAGGAATTGAAGTTGCTGATGTTGCGAAGAGATTGATGGATTATGGTTTCCACGCTCCGACAGTTTCTTTCCCGGTTGCAGGAACATTAATGATCGAGCCTACAGAATCTGAAAGCAAAGCAGAAATCGATCGTTTTGCAGAAGCTTTAATTGCCATCAAACAAGAAATTGATGAGATTGCAAACGGTGAAGCAGATCAAGCAAACAATGTATTGAAAAACGCTCCTCACACGGAACAATTGGTTATCTCTGATTCTTGGGATAAGCCATACAGCAGAGAGAAAGCGGCATATCCGTTGGATTGGGTGAGAGATCACAAATTCTTTGCTTCTGTTTCAAGAGTGGATGAAGCTTACGGAGACAGAAACTTAGTTTGTACTTGTGAGCCGATTGAAGCTTATATGTAATTAAAAGTTTTTAAATATAAAAAATCCCTTTCAGTGATGAGAGGGATTTTTGTTTATGGGTAAAATACAACTTATTTATTGGCAAATTGTATGGCTTCTTCAAGCACATCAATATCAATGTCTTTCAATGTTTTAAATTTAATACAATATCCACTCACACTCGCCTTGCCTAGTCTTTTTCCATACGTTTCGGATAGGAATTTTTTATCATCAATTCCCATAATATAAACGGAAATTCCCGTGGTATTAGCACTTAATCCAATTTTATAGAACTCTTTTGTGGTTCCGTTAGCATATTTCATCATGTGAATTCCGTATCCGATATTGGGATTGGAAACCACTTTTCCTTCATCGTTTTTGCCATCTAAAAACCATAGTTTGCATTCCGGCATTGCTGTTAAAATTAAGTGATGCAGGGTTTGGAGTTCGCTGTTTTTGGGTTCTGGCTGGGTAGTGATGTAGTTTTGGGTTTGTTCTTGAATACTCATATAAAAAGAGTCAGTTTATTTAAATATACAAATAATATTGTCAAAATCAATCAAATATAAAAATGGAATTCTTTAATAAATCAAAATTTCAGAATTAAAAACATCTTTTCGATTAACTAAAATAGAGTCAAAACTTACCTTTTTAAATATATTTTCTCGGTTGTAAAACTCAAATTTATACTTATATATTTCTATAATTTTTCTTTGATTTCAGAATCAGGTTTCTGAAGGTATTTTTCGCAAAGGCAAAGTGCCATTTTTCTCATTGCTGATTCATATTCCCATTGGTTTGAAATGTTATTATCAACATTTCGACCTGCTTTTCACAAGTATTTTTTATTCTTGGTTGATGATTTCAAGATTATGGAGTAGATCTTTCATGGTTGAGTTTGGTGTTGGGCTTCCAGTTTCTGAATTAAATTTCCTTTCACAACCGTAAAAGTATGATCTTTCGCCTCTGCAAAAGAAATATCATATTTTCTTTCAATATTTCTTAAATCCTCAGGAAACTTCATTAGCAAGTCGTCGTAAAAATCATCCAAGAATTGTTTGGAAGGCAGCTTGTAATCAATTTTAAGCTGAAAACGTCTGAGCAAAGCTGTATCAATGATTTCAGGATGGTTTGTAGCACACAATAACAGAGCATTTTCGGGATAATAATCGATCAACTGTATCAATGTATTCACCAGTCGTCTCATTTCGCCTACATCTTTGTCGTCGCTGCCTCTTGCTTTCCCGATCTGGTCGAGCTCATCAAGGAAAAGTACGGATCTTTCACGAGCCGCTTTATCGAAGATCATTTTGATGTTTTGAGAAGTTTCTCCAATTCTTGAAGAGACGATATTGCTTAGATTAAGGATGATAATATTTTTACCCAAAGCATTTGCAACCGCCTTTGCAGTCATGGTTTTTCCACAACCCGAACTTCCCTGCAGAAGTACTTTGTTGTTCACAGGAAGCCCATATTCCTGCAGTTCTTTGGAGTAGGTATTTTCTTTGATGAGCTGTACCAATTGTTCCTTATTTTGTGGTTCAAGGAAAACATCATTCAGTGTCACTTCTTCTTTGTCTTGAATAATAAGGTTGTACAGATTCATTTTGTTTTTAGTTTAACAGCGCAAAGATAGAACTTTCATGCTATATAAAGATAAAAGCCGGAACAAAGGAGATGTCCGGCTTTTGGCTTAATTATAATTGAAATTTGCTATGAAATGAATATTTCCTAAATAAGATCAATCTGGTAAGGATTGAAATTTTAAAACAATTCTCAAATTGTCTTATGAGTTTTCTGGTTTAGTTTAATTTTTTTCAATAATTAATTTCTTTCTCTTCTTGCAGTTGCGAAATAAGAAGCAAATACTACTAAACATGTTGCGATTCCGATGTAAGTGATCATTTTATTATATTTTTAATTATTTGACTTTTTTTTATCGATTTTATATTTGCAATATTACAACTTTCAAATTACATGCCAAAGAAAATAATCATGATGTATATCAGTGTTTTACGTGATTTTAAATTAAATTTTAGTGATTTTTTGTTTACAATAATTTAATATAAAATTGAGAAATTATGTGTACTTTTATTATCTTATCTGTAAAATTTTATTAATCTTTCAACGGTTTTATGTTTTGTATTCAAGAGTTGATAATACAAAAAAGAAAAAATGGCATGCATAATACCATCAATTCACATAAAATTAAATCACTTAATTTTGATGTTTATGCGATTTAAATGTTAAGAAAATTTATTTTTGTATAAAAAAGTAAAGAATTTCCATCAATTAGGTTAAAGATGTTGTTCTCTTGAAAACGAAAAACTTAAAAAAGCATCTGGTCTTTTTCACAATAGTAACTTCTTATTTTTCCAAGACCGGTTTGTTTTTTTATCAACTTTTCACAGCATTTCGGGCAA
>CBFGVN010000428.1:0-3402 GCA_965651845.1 uncultured Chryseobacterium sp.
ATGGTTTAAATTGATAAATATTATTTTAATAATTAATTTTATTTATAAAAAGTAAATGAATAGAAGCTTTTATTATTGATTTAATTCATATATTTGATATACATTGAAAAACTAAAACACATGAAACGCGACTTACTGCTTTGCTAATATTCTGTAGCAATTTGCAAAATCATTAAAAAATTTTCGTACTTATTTCTATTGAAAAATATTTATAAGCAAAAAGTAAATTCCGTTGTAACGATAAACTGTAAAGCAATAGCTTTAGTTTTCTTCTTCAAATATTTTTAGCCTGATCATTTTCTTTGATCAGGTTTTTTATGGCTCAAAACTTTCGAATTTTCCATTTTCGTAGAAGAGAACAATACGTTTTATCTTACTGTGCTGATTTCCAATAACTTGATTGATTATTTGTTCGTTGGATTTGTCTAATCGCTGAGAATCGGCTATTTTTTCCTGAGCTGACCTTTGATGTGGTATAAATGATTCTCGAGGACTTATTTTTGCAGGTTCCATTTCAATTTCTTCGGCTCCGAAATCTTCATCGTCATTCATCATGGTAAAAAGATCGGGAAGAGATGTCGGTTTCAATTTTTCATCCTCAGCAATTTCCGAAGTTTCATCAATGGGTTTTACTGTTTCCGGTAATTCAGATTTTAGCATTTCGCCGTCACCATTTACTAGCCAATCCCAGAGAATTTCAGGAAAGCGGGACTTTATTTTAATGATAAATTCAAGTGAAGGTTTGTTTCTTCCGGAAGTAATATGGGAGATAGAAGATCGCTGCACATCAATCTCATCTGCAAATTCTGACGGTGTCAATCTTGAGTACTCGATTACCTTAGAAATTCTTTCATTTAAACTCATATTATAAGCTTTTTATCACTTTACAAATGTAAAAATAAAGTTTACAAATGCAAAATACAAAAGTAAATAATTGTAAAGTATTTTAAAATACAATTGTAAACTACATATTTAACTGATAAACAGGTATTTATTATACTACAATACTATATACAAAATATTTATATAAATTTTATTCAACAATTTTTCCGCATGAGTTATCTTTCTTGCTTTGACTTAAAGTAAAAGATGAAGTAAACGTCGTATGTACTAATTTCGATTCTATTATTAATACTAAACTTCCTGTTAATGGTATTTCTGGCTTCTTTTAAGCACTAAATCTCCATAGAAAAGGGTAGAAGTATATAAATAACTGATTATGTATAGTAATGGCCATAAATTGATAAATAAAACAGATATTATCTTCCGTAAGCAACCGCTATAAAGCTGTTTTAACATTTGATTATGAAATAATCTTTTCGATAGTTTTTGATTGGATCTTTTTAAGTTACAATCCTAAATCTCATCAAAAATGAGCTGAAAATTGAAATTTAAAATTCTAAATTATTAACAATTTACAATTGTATATAGCTGTTCATTTTCAATTTTCCACAATCGTACATGTTTAAGAGAATTACGCCCAAATGTTGAAAAACCGTAATTTATCCACTTAAAGCAAAGTTCAATCATATATTTAGATATAAATTTTAAATTACTGAATTTAAATTAGTTAAGATATTTATATTAAATTATTGTAATCCACAATTTTATCCACAGTCATTTTGACAATTTACATCGTTTAAATTAGTTACAAATGTTAATTTTATTTTTTCCTCAAAAATGGTTAAATTTGACTCTTGTAAACTATTACACAATGAATTTTCAACAGATTTATCAGCCCAATCCTGATTTCCCAAATCGCTATATTTCCCCCGAAAAATTATTTTATTACCTACAGACCAATCTCAGTGATTATATTCAGGAGATCGGAAAGTCATATTTAGAAAAACCTATTTATAAACTTAGTGTCGGAACCGGAAATATCAATGTTCTGGCCTGGTCGCAGATGCACGGAAACGAATCCAATGCCACACACGCGATGCTTGATTTATTAATGACCTTAGATAAGGCTCCTGAGCTGAAAGAAGAGCTGTTTAGTAAAATCACCCTTGACTTTATTTTTATGTTAAATCCTGACGGTTCTGAAAGATGGACAAGATTAAATGCGATAGATATCGATCTAAACAGGGATTTTCATATTGAAAACAGTAAGGAGATTAAATTCCTGAAAGGTATGGCAGCTTCTAAGAAATATGATTATGCCCTAAATCTTCATGAGCAGAGAACGATTTTTACAACAGACGGAGTTCACCCTGCTACACTTTCTTTTTTGGCGCCTTCTGAAAATGTAGAACGTACCATTACGGATAACAGGAAGAGATGTATGGCGGTCATTGCCAATGTTTACAATCATCTGAAAGAAATGATCCCCAACCAGATCGGAAGATATTCTGATGAATTTTATCCGACTTCCACAGGCGATAATTTTATCAAAGCCGGGATGCCGACGATTTTATTTGAAGGCGGACATTTTGTAGATGATTATACAAGAAAAGGAACAAGAAAATATTATACGATTGCGCTGTATTATGCTTTAAAAGCGATCAGTGAATTAAACTCCGGAATTGATGGCTGGGAAACTTACCTCGATATTCCCGAAAACCAAGAAACACATTACGACATTGTTTACAGGAACGTAAAACTGAATACGGATCATGAATGTATTCTGGATGTAGCGGTTCAGTACAGGGAAATTAAGGAGGAAGGGAAAGACGAGATCTCATTTGTCCCTTTTGTAATGGAAGTGGGAGAAGTAAGACAGCGAAAAGGCTGGCTGGAAATCGACTGTACCGGAAAGAAATTTGTTTCTGCTACAAAATATCCAAAACTCGATGCAGAAGTAAATTTTACAATAGAAGACTAAGACATAAAAAAGCGGAACAAATTTAATTGTTCCACTTTTGTTTTATTTATTTTTTAACGCAAAGGTCAAGTTTTTGCGTACAATTTTAAGTGAGCTAAAATTAATCAACAAGTTGATTTCATTAAGCGAGCTCTTCGTCAGACGAATTTATTTGTCAAGTCTTTGCTCACTAAGTAAAGTTGAATTCAATAAAATCTTTGCGTTTGAAAAATTACAATTTTAGTTCACCACTTTAATCCCGTTCGCTACAAACCTGATCTCTTCTTTCGGAGTTGTAATTGCATCGATTTCAGATTGAGGCTTTTTAGCATCTTCAGCATAGTGTTTCTGCTCATCCACAGAAGTTACTTTTCTTTCTGCAGTACCATCTAAAACCACAGTTTTACCTTTCAAAGCAGTAGGAACGAAGAACGCATAATCTTTCATTTTCACAAAAAACTGAGCATTATCTTCAGTCTGGATTGTTAACCAGCATCCCTTTTTCTCACAAACGTCTGTAACTTTTCCTTTTACGGCAACGTTTTCTATTTTTTTATTCTCTTTTTTAAGCTTCTTGCTTAATTTTTCAACAGAGATAG
>CBFGVN010000429.1:0-3397 GCA_965651845.1 uncultured Chryseobacterium sp.
GGCGCAAGCAAAGCTTGCGCCGATTCTATTTATCTATCATTTTGAGAAATTCAATTAGTTTAATTAATAAATTGTAACTTTGCAGGCTGTTCAAAAAATGAATTTATGAAGAAGAAAAATATACTAAAGGGAGTTTTATTTGTAGGAATTGGTGCTAGTATATATGGCATGTTGGCGACTTTTGTAAAGCTGGCTTACCAGGAAGGCTACACCACTTCAGAGGTAACTACTTCTCAGTTTTTATTAGGTTTGATCGGACTTTTAATATTAAACTTTATTCAGACAATAACTTCAAAGAAAGCGTTGCCATCACCAACTTCAAAAGAAATCAGAAATCTTATGCTGGCGGGAACATCTTTGGGATGTACAAGTTTATTCTATTATATTGCAGTTCAGTATATTAATGTTTCGATTGCGATTGTTTTATTGATGCAGTCGGTTTGGTTCAGTGTAGTGGTGGAAAGTTTTTTAACAAAAAAATTACCCAATACAAGAAAGGTAGTATCTGTTATTATTGTTTTAATTGGAACAATCTTAGCGACAAATCTCATTAATACAGAAATTAAACTCGACTTCAAAGGCATTTTCTGGGGATTGATGGCCGCTCTATCGTACACATTGACCATGTTTACATCGAATACTTTGGCGACCCATATTCCGGTTTTAAGGAAGAGTATGGTTATGCTTTCGGGGGGCTCAATCGTAGTTTTTGCTTATTTATTTTTTGCTCAAATTGGACCTTTACATTTTGATGGACTGAAGTCCGTTTATTTAAATTTTACAGAAAATACCGAACATATTCATTCTTTCCGGTATTCAATCTTATGGAAATATGGTTTTGTTTTGGCTTTATTCGGAACTATTATTCCACCGATTTTATTCAATACTGGTTTTCCGAAAGCAGGTCTGGGATTGGGAAGTATTGTTTCCTCCTTGGAACTTCCGGTTTCTGTGGCGATGGCTTTTGTCTTGTTGGGAGAAAAAGTTATTTTCATTCAATGGTTGGGAATTGCATTGATTCTTTTTGCTATTGTTTTGATGAATTTACCATCACAAAAGGAATATAAAATGGTAGAAGTTTCTTAAAAGATCTTAATTATATAAAAAATAATAATCTATAACCGTTTCGTTTGAAGCGGTTTTTTTAATTTTAATACTTAAAATAATTTTCATGAAAAATTTTAATGTTGCTGTTACTTTAATGTTATCGATTGCTTCTAATTTGATGTTCTCTCAGGTCAAGCCTTTGGATGCTGAACTTACCAACTATCAGTACCCATACGAAGTTCATTTTCTCCAATTTAAATCTCAAAAAAATGATTTGAAAATGGCTTATATGGATGTAAAGCCCAAAACATCAAACGGAAAAACCATTATGCTTCTCCATGGGAAAAATTTCAACGGAGCATATTGGGAAAAAACGACAAAAGACCTTTCAGATAAAGGTTTCAGAGTCATTATTCCGGATCAGATAGGATTTGGGAAATCTTCAAAGCCTCAAAATTATCAATTCTCTTTTTCTCAATTGGCAGAAAATACAAAAGCAATTTTGGATGAATTAAAGATTGATAAAACGATTGTTTTAGGGCATTCGATGGGAGGAATGGTCGCAACGAGGTTTACTTTACTGTATCCGGATAGGGTTCAGAAACTGATTTTAGAAAACCCAATCGGTTTGGAAGACTATAAAAATTTTGCTGCGTATCAGACGATCGATCAGGCGTATCAGTCAGAATTAAAAAACACCGCCGAGACATATAAAAATTATCAGTTAAAATTTTATTATGATAATAAATGGAAAGCCGAGTATCAACCTTGGTTGGATTTAATCGCTGGCTGGACTTTACATCCGGATTATCCGAAAGTAGCCTGGGATGCGGCTTTAACGTCGGATATGATTTACAATCAACCGGTTTGTTATGAATTTAAAAATATTAAAGTTCCAACCTTATTAATCATCGGAACCAGAGACAGAACGGCAATAGGAAAGGACAGGGCTCCAAAAGAATTGCAACCGAAAATGGGACAGTATCAGGAATTAGGAAAGAAAACCCAACAGCAGATTGCGGGCTCCAAACTAGTTGAAATTGAAAATGTAGGACATCTTCCGCATATCGAAGTTTACGATAAATTCTGGAACGCTTTGTATGATTTTATAAAGTAAGGAAGCTGTAGGCTGGATGATGGAAGTTTAAGCAATTTTTTGATTTTATTTTCTAAATGGAAAATTTCGATGCATACAAATTCCCCTCCTTTGGAGGGGTGGCGAAAATTTCAAAGAAATTTTTGGCGGGGTGGTCTTCTGCATTATTCTTATCAGCTTAAGATAATTCTATGTAATCATCTGAATCAAATACTTGATAAATAAAAAGAGACCGCTAAAAATTAGCAGTCTCTTTTCGTATTTATTGTTGTCTGAATTATTTCTTGTAAGGAACGTCTTTAATTCTAGCTTTTTTACCTCTAAGGTCTCTGAAGTAATAAATTCTAGATCTTCTAACTTTACCTCTTCTATCAACTTCAATTTTTTGTAAAGCTGGCATGTTGATCGGGAATACTCTCTCAACACCTACATCTCCACTCATTTTTCTGATAGTAAAAGTTTTTGTAGAACCAGTACCTCTTAATTGGATTACTGTTCCTTTGAAGAACTGAGTTCTTGTTTTTTGTCCTTCTTTAATTTCGTAATACACAGTAATGGTATCACCTGCTTTGAATTCAGGGAATTCTTTTTTCGCAATGTACTTGTCTTGTACGTACTTTAATAAATCCATTATTAATAAAATAAAATGTTAAAGCTAAGCAACTTACACGTTTTTCGTCAGAGGTTGAATAACAGGTTGCAAATGTACAAAACATTTTTGAAATATTCCAAACAATTGATGTATTAAATATGATAAATTTTCAATCCTGATTTGGGTTAAAAATTAACACTTCTTTTAAGTTCCCATCAGATAGAGTTTATATGAGAATTCTACTTTTGCACGAAAATAAAAACACAGATAATCTTTTTTAAATCATTGATATACAAATTTTAACTCATACACACTATTAAAACTGAACTACAATGAAACATTACTTCTTCTTTTTTTGTTTCGCCGTCCAGATGGTTTTTGGCCAGGCTCTGTTTCCCTATTTGCAGAACCCGACGCCAACTTCCATGATTGTGAACTGGAAAACGGCTTCCAACAACGAAACAACCGTTATCTACGGAACAACGCCAACCAATTTGAACGTTACAGTAACGGGAACGACAAATATTTTTTCAGATACGGGATATAACAATAACTATTATTATCACACGGCAAAAATCACAAATTTACAGCCGAACACAAAGTATTATTACAAAATAAAAACGGGAACAAACGAATCTGCAGTCTACAACTTCAGAACGCTT
>CBFGVN010000430.1:0-3377 GCA_965651845.1 uncultured Chryseobacterium sp.
TAACCATCCTTTAAGCTCCCACAGATGATACGGGGCACGGTTTTCAACCATTGTACCAAGAGTCACACTTACGATCCAATATCAATTTATTAGCCTGAAACAGTGCTTTTAAATCTTGTCATCGTACGTCTGTGGAGATTAAATCAATATAAAAACTAGTTTAACAATCAAATAATTTATTAACCGAGAGTAAATCTCAAAAAAACCAATTACAATTATGGCAACAACAGTGAATCCACAAATTACAGATGCAGTAACACAATCAAACGTAAAAGTAGTGGGCGAAGCTCCTGCAATGGCTTTAGGCAACGTGTATCAGACTGCTGCGCATTCCACAGGGATAATGTTTGAAAATGCAGTGAACACTCAGAATCAACAAAACATTTTAGGGCAGGCAGCAACTACTCAGGGAGTAATGCAGATCTACAGCATGGATACAGTAGCAGACGCTATTTCTATTGCTAAAATGCTGAATCCTAATACTTAAAAAAGCTTTCTCTGAAATAAAAACCAGAAAAGTAATGGCCGGAAAGCCCGGTTGTTTTTAATCTTAATAATTAATAATCATTTATGGCAACAGTAGTTAATGAACAAATTACAGATGCGGTAACTCAGACCAACGTGAAGGTAGTGGCAGAATCTCCGGCGATGGCTTTAGGGAATGTTTATCAGACGGCAGCCCATTCTACGGGAATCATGTTTGAAAACGCGGTGAATATCCAAAACCAGCAGAACATCCTGACCCACGCGGCAACTACGCAGGGAACCATGCAGATTTACAGCATAGATACCATCTCGGATGCACTTTCTATCGCTAAAATGCTGAATCCTTAATCCCTTTTTTACTTAAATAATACAAAATAATAATCCATACGATCGGAAAATCCGGTTGTTTTTAAACCCAAATAAACAAAATCATTATGGCAACAGTAGTTAATGAACAAATCACAGACGCAGTAACGCAGTCGAACGTAAAAGTAGTAGCAGAAGCTCCGGCAATTGCTTTAGGTAACGTTTACCAGACAGCAGCGCACTCGACAGGTATCATGTTTGAAAATGCGGTGAATACGCAAAACCAACAGAATATTTTAGGTCAGGCAGCCACCACTCAGGGTGTAATGCAGATCTATAGCCTGGATACGGTAGCAGATGCTATTTCTATCGCTAGAATGCTGAATCCTAATTCATAATCAGGCATTCTATCCTAGAATAAAATAATTTCAGCAACCGGAGCTGTTTTCCGGTTGTTTTTAAAAATCAACAAGTATACAATAACCATGACCGGAAAAACCGGTTATCTCAACTTTAATAAACAATTACAATTATGGCAACAGTAGTTAATGAACAAATTACAGACGCAGTTACACAAACCAACGTAAAAGTAGTGGCAGAAGCTCCTGCAATCGCTTTAGGCAACGTGTATCAAACCGCTGCACACTCGACAGGTATCATGTTTGAAAATGCAGTAAATAATCAAAATCAGCAAAATATTTTAGGTCAGGCAGCCACTACACAGGGTGTAATGCAGATCTACAGCCTGGATACGGTAGCAGATGCAATTTCTATTGCACAAATGCTGAACCCTTCTTAATTCTCAGTGTGTTTTTTAGATTTTTTTATCAGGGAGGATGTTACAGTTCTCCCTGACTTTTTTAATAATGACAAATCTTTTAACTTAAAATAAAATTAATATGAGAGTATTCTTATACGGTGTTTTGTGGCGATCTGCTCAATATGCCTATCAAAAGTCTTGGGAAAAAGAAAAAAAATATATCAGCGAATACAGAGGAACTCCGATGATGAATGCGGTACGCTATGTATGGAAAAAATTAGATCTAGCCATAGATAAGCGGAAACATTTTTATTCTGATATACAATTAGTGGGAGAAATTGAATCCGGAGCAGATGCACGTGAGTTTTACGAATTTTTAAAGGCTCATAGTATCAATACTGTTCCGATGTCCATCAGAGGTGGAAATAATCAAATTCTTGGCCCTAGAACTCAGGGCGGCAGAGCTACGGCAATATTTGGTGGCCCAGTAGAAACATCACATGATGATAAAACGATGATGCTGGTCAACTTTGCCATGCCTGGACACTTTTTCGAAGGAGGATATGTCATAGCCAGAGTTTTTGAAGAAGAAGGGAAGGTGTATTCAGAGGTCATAGGATTTGGGAAAAATAATTTTGCCGGGTTTAATGAACGGCTTGGTAGTAAGCTGTTTAAAGGAATGATGAAATGCAATATTGTACGATATAATTTTCTGAGATATACAGAGTAGCTATTTATCAAACAACACAATCTCATTAGCATCCACAATATTATTCTGTACGGCATAAATTACCAATCCTGCCATATTTTTCACACAGGTTTTGATCATCAGATTGGTTTTGTGTGTTTCCACCGTTTTTGGGGAAATAAATAGAATATCTGCAATTTCTTTAGTGCTCAATTGCTGACAGACCAATTTGAGAACGTCAATTTCCCTTTCTGTAAGGCCATCCTTGGAGTAGGAATGAAATTCCGGGAGTTTATTCGAGAGCTGGCTTCGCATCACATCGATCTGCTCATCGGAAAAATAATGTCCGTGATGATAAACTGCTTCTATCACCTTCAAAAGTTCTTCCAGCTCAATTTCTTTAGGTAAGAAAGCATGAGCGCCCATTTTCAGCATTTGTCCCATAAAAGACCGCCGGTAAAAACTAGACAGCACAATGATCTTGGTTTCGGCGTCTTTTTGGGATAAGGCAGACATTACTTCAAGCCCGTCACCATTGGCCATTCTGAGATCCAATAGGAGAATATCCGGTAAATGGGTGTCCGTTTCGTTCAGAAAATGATGTCCTTCGGTTGAGGTCAATACCACTTCGTAATGTTCACTATTATTGATGTAATTTTCTAAAAGCTGTACAAATAGCAGGTCATCATCTACGATGCCGATTTTAATTTTTAAATTTTCCATGTTTATTGTTGTATTGTATTAACAAAGAAGATGTATTTTGTTCCTCTTTGCGGTTGGGTTTTTAATTTATAATGGGCTTTTATTTGTTTTGTTCTCAGCTGAATGCTTCGCAACCCTATTCCTGTAGCTTGATTTTTTGCATTAAATCCGTTTCCGTTGTCTTCAACGATAAGGATGAGATATTGCCTTGAAATTTTTAAATAAACCTTTATTAATGAAGCATTAGCATGTTTTAAAGTATTGTTGATAAGTTCCTGAACGATCCGGAAAGTGTTGAGTTTTATTTGATTATTAATACTGTTTTCATTTACAATTAATTGATAAAAATCTACCTTAATATTTTTTTTTACCTGTTCGAGATAATCTATGAGTAAGTCTGTCAAGCCAATTTCACTGAGATCGGGTGGAGTTAGA
>CBFGVN010000431.1:0-3372 GCA_965651845.1 uncultured Chryseobacterium sp.
ATTTTAAAACTTATGTTATTTTAAATTATTACATCAATTCTCATTCCAAATTTTAAGATTTTTTTAACATTTTAAATTTAAAGTTTACTTTGCTTTAATCTATCAACATAAACAGGAATTGCTTTCTCTAATCTCAATAATGCTCCGGATAGATTTTTTGCTCTTACAAACATTCTCACCTGAGGCTCACTTAAAAAAGAAAACTCAATAAATTCTGATATCCGTTCTTTGGGAATTCCTTCTTTGATAAAATATTCATCTTCTACCCTATTTCTGACCCAAGAAATATCATCCTGTAAGTCATCATATCTATACTGTCTTTTCTGCCTTCTTGCCTTCCCACTGATCAAATCATACACCCCCTGAACGTTCAGACTTCCCAGAAGCATTGGTAACAATACTTCTTTTACTTCCGCAGGTTTTTCGCGCATTTTCCCGACGGGCTGTGGAAGTCCTACGGCATCCTGAACGATTTTTCCTTTATCAACTTTTGCAACTGCTCTGGAATCTTTTTCTAAATCTCCGCTCAGTTTCCTCAATTCAACTTCTTCAATTTCCTGCGGGATTTTAACCATTGTGATGAGTAGAAAAGGATTATAACCATTTTTAAGAACCCTTAATGAAGCCCTTTCATATCCGGCTTTTATAAATCTTAATTCTTCGTTTTCGGAAGCCTCAATGGAAAATTCACCAGAAGAATTGGTGTATACTTTCTGATCTTTAGTTACATTAATAACTGTAACAGCACCCAGAACAAAACTATTTTCATCGGAAATTTTTCCTCTTATTGTTTGCTGCGAATAAAAGCGATTGCATAAAAAAATCAAAAAGAGAAAAATTTTCAGTCGGTTTATATTCAATATGCTCTTACAGTTGAAATGCACTTTATTAGTTTTTATTATTTAATTCATTTTCCGGTATTGTGGGTTTTACCATATTCCACGAAAGCTATTTTTAAATCTGAAGTAATTTTGTCTGCATTAAAATTCCCAGCATATTTTCTTGCCAAGCTTCGTATTTCGTTTGCATACACAAGAAAGTCTTCAATGGCTTCATCATTCATTCCGTTCTCTTTTAGGAAATCAAGATTAATTTCCATTTTAATTTTATTAATAAAAGTTTTCGTTTCATAATAATTTCGTGTTGCAATTTGAGGTTTTTTAGCAAGAGCAACACCAAATTTTGCCATTTTTATAAGGTCTACCTGTCCTGTACTAAAATCATGACCTTTGAAATCCGATGGGGTCTGAAGTTTTCCTGTAACTTCATTCATCGATGTTTTCATATATGTCTTCATATCCGAGTTTAGCGCTAAAACTTTTTTGGAAGGTTCGAAATGTTTACTGTCTTTTTCAAGATTTCCTGTAAGTTTGTACGTAATTTCCACTTCCGGGATTACAATTTCTTCTTTTGTAAGGATAATATTGAAAACACTTTCTTTACCCACTTTTTCATCAACACGGTGATACATGTCTTTCACAAAACGGATCTGATCATTTTCACCTGCTTCCAATACAAACCCGCCCGATGAATCTGTATATGTTTTTATGTTTTTTGACATATTAATAACCAATACAGCGTTTAATGCATTGGCATTTTCATCACTTACTTTACCTGTAATCTTCTGCTGACAAAATATTTTACAGGAAATGAACATTAAAATTATTAATAATACTTTTTTCATCATTTTTATGTTTTTTTATCATTGTGTTTTGTGTTTATTTATTCCGTTTTATACATCGAAATTCTATGTAAAACTGCATTTTTAAATCTGTTCAAATCAGCTTCACTGCAATATCCATACTTCAGAATTGTTTTTCTTTCAAAACCTGATCTGAAAATATAAAGAATAAAATGTTGAATTTGTGACTTATCTATCTTCAGATCTTCAAAAAACTTATCTCCTAAAGCTGTCTGCAGATAGTTCATAAAGTCTATATCATCCCATTTATCTTTAATCTTTCCAAATGAAAAGACACCTTTTGTAACAGGCTGTACAAATTCGCCCGGTCTTGCCGCCAAAACTCTGGGATCAGATTTTTGGGACATGTACTTGGCAAGATCGCTTTTCAGCTTTTGCACTTTTCTTGGTGGATTCAAATTTTTTGCATCTACTTTGATATCTCCCGTTACCCCTTTTTTAATTTCAACTTCAGCAATTAATGTTGCAGCTCTCATCAACGTTACATTGATTGGTGAACTGATATTTTCTTTCGTTATTTTTTGATTAGCTCTTTCGTAACCGGTTTTCACGAACCGCAATTCATCTCCAGCCCTTCCCGAAATCATAAAATGTCCGTCACGATTGGTCGCCACTCTTTCATCAGTCCGGATATTGATAACCGTTACCTCCTGAATTTCAACCTTATCTTCCGAAACAATTTTCCCGAAAATATAATCCTGGGCATTAATATTGATGAAAAATAAGGTAAATAAACAAAAGAATAGTTTAAGTTTCACGGGCTGTTTTTTATAAAGCAAAACTAAAGTTATTTTTAAATTATTCCATAAGTTTAACCACAGTTAACGCGTTTTAGGATTTATTTTAGATTTTAAATTCCAAAACTGTTAAATAGCGGACTGAAATTGTTAAAATTTCACTTAAAATTTAGTTAACTTGCACTTTCAATTCTACTCAAAAATGCAAAATTCTTATACAGTAATCAACGCTTCGGCAGGTTCAGGGAAAACATATGCCCTCGTCCAGCGTCTTTTGATGATCTGTCTTCGATATCCTAATCAGCAGCAATCGATCAGGAATATTTTGGCATTGACTTTCACCAACAAAGCCGCCAACGAAATGAAAGAAAGAATTTTGTCGTGGCTGGGAAATTTTTCTGTAGATAATTTCGCTGAAAATGCAGATTTAAAGAATATTCAAAAAGCATTTGAAGAAGAAGGATTAAAAATTACCATTGATGAATTGCATACTCGTGCAAAAAAATTACTGGACTATGTCCTTCACAATTATTCTACTTTAAATATTGGAACGATTGACAGATTCAACTCGCGATTGGTAAGAAGTTTCTCTTATGAATTAGGTTTGGCGAAAAATTTTAACCTCGAAATTGAAGCTGAGCCATTTTTAATTGAAGCTGTAGACAAAATGCTCGACCAGATCGGAGAAAATGAGGTAATTTCCAATTCCTTCATGGATTATGTAGATTACAGCCTGGAAAATAATGAAAGAATTAATTTAAATAAAAGCCTTTACGATTCGGCGAAAGAATTTGTAAAAGACATTCATTATGAGCATCTTAAAAACAACAAAGATTTTGACAATACGAATTATGAAAACATTAAGAATACGCTCCGAAAAGAAATTATTTTAAATAAAAAGCAGGCTGCAGAACTTGCTACCCAATCCATAGA
>CBFGVN010000432.1:0-3370 GCA_965651845.1 uncultured Chryseobacterium sp.
ACGATATTAGCGGTCAAATTGATGACAGAAACGAAAAGACAGGGAAAAAAATCCGTGATGCGGAATTGAACAAGATCCCATTCATGCTGGTTGTAGGCGAAAATGAAGAAAAAGACGGCACAATTTCTGTAAGAAGACGTGGTGAAGGTGATCTTGGAGCCATGAGCTTGGAAGATTTCGTTGCTTACTTCAAGAAAGAGGCAGCGATATAAAAAATCATTAAAAGATTGAAAAATTAATGATTAAAAGATTAGTTTTAAGATAAGTAATTTTTCAATCTTTTAAATATTTAAATCAATTAAATTAAGTAATTAACCAATAAAATTATAATACAATAGCACAAAGATTTAACAACAGGGGCCCACAGAGACGTCCGCAACAGGAGGACGCTCACATGATTAACGAAAAAATTCGAGTAAGAGAAATTCGTTTGGTGGGAGACAACGTAGAGCCGGGAGTATATCCGATTGACAAAGCAAGACAAATTGCTGAAGAACAGGAATTGGATCTGGTAGTAATTTCCGACAAGGCTGAACCGTTCATTGCGAGAGTATTAGACTATAAAAAGTTCTTATACGAGCAAAAGAAAAAGCAAAAGGAACTAAAAGCTAAACAGGTAAAAGTGGTGGTAAAGGAGATCCGTTTTGGGCCTCAGACCGACGAGCACGATTACGAGTTTAAGAAAAAGCATGCTGAAAAGTTCCTTGAAGAAGGTTCAAAATTAAAAACCTACGTATTTTTTAAAGGACGTTCTATTATCTTTAAAGATCAGGGAGAAATTTTGCTTCTAAAACTGGCTCAGGAACTGGAGCATGTTGGAAAAGTAGACCAGCTTCCTAAACTTGAAGGAAAGAGAATGATTATGATGATGAGTCCTAAAAAACCTGCTAAATAATCAACAGACAGATCATAAAGATCTGATTAAGAATAGTAAACCTCAAAGCAATTTGAGGTTTTTTTATTTGTATAACATACTCATTAAATAATTATTAAAATTTATCATAAATCAATATTGTGATGAAAATTTTACTATAAATTTGCTTTAGAATTAACAAACAAATTCACATAATAATTATTAAACTTAAATCATCAAAAATGAGCACACTTAAATTAAAAGACGGAACAGAAATTTTTTACAAAGATCAAGGCGAAGGACCAGTATTAATGTTTCACCACGGATGGCCTTTGTCATCAGATGACTGGGATGCCCAAGTTATATTTTTCTTACAGAGAGGTTACAGAGTAATTACACACGACAGAAGAGGTCACGGACGTTCCAGCCAGAACATTTACAATCATACTATTGAACAGTATGCTTCCGATGCTGCAGAATTAGTTGAATTCCTTGATTTAAAAGATGTAATCCATATCGGACATTCTACTGGAGGAGGTGAAGTAATTCGCTATGTTAATAAATATGCTAATGGTAGAGCTAAAAAGGCAGTATTAATCAGTGCCATTCCTCCGGTAATGGTGAAAAGTGAAACCAATCCAGATGGTGTTCCTATGGAAGTTTTTGATAACATCAGGGATCAAACGATGAACAACAGAAACCAATTCTACTATGATCTGACTTTTCCATTTTATGGCTATAACAGAGAAGGCGCGAATATAAAAGACGGAATCCAGAGAAACTGGTGGAGACAGGGACTAATGGGAGGAATTGTAGCTCACTATGACGGAATCAAAGCATTTTCTGAAACAGATTTATCGGAAGATCTAAAGGCCGTGGATATTCCTGTTTTGGTGATGCATGGTGAAGATGACCAAATCGTTCCTATTGCCAATGCGGCATTAAAATCAATTAAATTATTAAAGAACGGAAAACTGATCACTTATCCGGGTTTCCCACACGGAATGCCGACTACGGAGCACGAAACAATTAACAAAGACCTGTTGGAATTTATTCAATCATAATTTTACCGATATAAATAAAAGCTACAATCAGAATCTTTTGGTTGTAGTTTTTTTATTTTCAGAAGTGGTCAACTTTAATAATTTTACACCTCTATCTTCTAACCTTCCTACTCCACTAAAAATATCTTTCAAGTCTCGATATTTTTATGTAATTTTGCAAACTATTATTCCTAATGAATTTTAGGAGTAGCCAAGACAGATATTGATAACAAATAATAAAAAGCAAAACAATGCCAAAATTAAAAACGAAATCAGGTGCTAAAAAGCGTTTTGCTCTTACTGGTTCTGGTAAGATCAAAAGAAAAAATGCTTACAAAAGCCACATCTTAACTAAAAAAGAAACTAAGCAGAAGAGAAATCTTACTACTACTTCTTATGTAGCTAAAGTGGACGAAAAAAGTGTTCAGCGTCAATTAGCAATTAAGTAGTTTTTATAAATCTATAATTCGGTTTATAAGAATTCAAAACAAATTCAAAATTTTAACCCTGAAATGGAGCAGCTAAGTACAATGAAACAGTTTGTCGCACATTTCAAAAAAACAATTTAAATTATGCCAAGATCAGTAAATGCCGTAGCTTCAAGAGCTCGCAGAAAGAAAATTTTTAAGCAAGCTAAAGGTTTTTTCGGTAGAAGAAAGAACGTTTGGACTGTAGCTAAAAACGCGGTAGAAAAAGCAATGCAATATGCTTACCGTGGTAGAAAAGAGAAGAAAAGAAACTTCAGAGCACTTTGGATCACTCGTATCAACGCGGGAACCAGAGAGCACGGAATGTCTGACTCTCAGTATATGGGAGAGATTAAAAAGAACAACATCGAACTAAACAGACAAGTTTTAGCAGATTTAGCAATGAATCACCCTGAAGCTTTCAAAGCTGTTGTAGATCAAGTAAAATAATAATGTAGAATTTTTGTTATCAATATAAATCCTGAGTTTTTTTGCTCAGGATTTTTTTATTATATACATTTGTGTAATAATTATTGAATTGATAAAATTTTCTTTGAAAGTGAAAAAAATAACTACCCTTCTACTTCTTTCGTTAGCAACTTATAGCTTTAAGGCTCAAAGCTTTATTCAGGCTTATCAAAACAGAGCCAATATGGTTTCCCAAACCAACATTACTACAATGTTGCAGGAATTTGAAAGTATGGGCGTGAAAACTACAGGTTCTGCAGCCAATACAACTGCTTTAAATTGGCTTAAAGCAAAATATCAGTCTTATGGATATTCTGCTGGTCAGATCGTTGAAGATCCTTTTACTTTCGGGAGTAATATAAATTCTAAAAATTTAATTGTAACGAAAACAGGAACGGTTTACCCAAACACCTACGTTATCATTTGCGGACATTACGATACAGTGAATGGTCCCGGTGTAAGCGACAATGGAAGCGGAACTTCAATTATTTTAGAAGCAGCTAGAATTTTAAAAGATATCCCGACTGAATATTCTATTA
>CBFGVN010000433.1:0-3367 GCA_965651845.1 uncultured Chryseobacterium sp.
ATACTCTAAGGATTATTTTTGCTAGAAGCTAGAAGCTAGAAGCTAGAAGCTAGAACAAAGGGTAGAGCTGCGGAGGCGGCCTGGAAGAGCAAATGTATTAATACCCACAACCTCTGTGCAGATCTGTGTCATCTGTGGTTAGATAAAAACAAAATACCTTACATTCAACTAAATTCTTTATAGACCTTCTACATTATCGCTGAGGGGCCTTTATTTTCAGATATAAATTCTCAGTAAGATTTCCTTTGGATGTTCGTTTTAAATTTATTTTTTTCATCAATTGATATTTTGTGAGTTGCCCTATTATTTCGGGACTATTATTATATAATAACTAAGTACTTAAATATTTAAGTATGAGATTTTTGGGAAATCAAGCAGTAACGAAATCATATTTTTTATTTAAAATTTTTATTTTATCACAAAAATGTGATTATTTTTATTAATATTTTTTGAGTAAATAATTTATAAAGAACTTAGAATTAGATATGGTTCAGAATTATTTGTTAAGATTTATTAAAGTATTGCTACGTATATACCAAATTGCATTTTATGAGAAAAATAACTTTTAAGATTGGACTACTCCAGTCCACATTATTCTGTTTGGGGTTGTATGGTCAAAACAGTGACTCTATTAAAACAACAAAAATCGACGAAGTCGTAGTCACCGCGTATGGCGTAAATAAAGAAAAGAAAGCTCTCGGATATTCTTTCCAGGATGTAAAAGGTCAAACACTTGTTGATGCTAAGGAAACTAATGTGACTAATGCTTTAGTCGGGAAGGTTGCCGGGCTACAGGTTATAAAAGGAGGTTTTGGACCAGCTTCATCTTCAAAAATTAATCTAAGAGGTTTTAATTCTTTTAAAGGAGACAATCAGCCTTTAATTGTCGTTGACGGAGTTCCATTGAGTAATAGTTTAGGAACAAAACCTAAACAAAACGATGGATACTACAATAATGATTTTTGGAATCCGGATCTGGATATGGGAAATGGTTTGAGTGACATTAACCCCGATGATATTGAAAGTGTTTCTGTCCTTAAGGGAGGTGCGGCTTCAGCTTTGTATGGTTCAAGAGGCGGAAATGGTGTTATTTTAATTACTACTAAAAGTGGTAAGAGAAAAGGAGGTTTAGGAATTACCTATTCTACAAGTTTAGGGTTTGAAACAATTTTTATGAAGCCGGATATGCAGCATAGCTTTGCTCAGGGTAGTAATGGTGTTGCCAATCCTCCGAATGACCCGAATGGTACAACTTCCTCATGGGGGCCCACTTTTTCAGGATCTGATATGACTGTTTATGATAACTTGAAAAGTTTTTTTAAAACAGGAATTAATTCTCAACATACTTTAAGCTTTCAGGAAAATTTGGGAGAAGGTTCCAGTTTGTATACTTCGGCGAATTATTTACATGACAATAGCCAAATTCCAAATTCAAAATATGAGAGGTTTAATTTTATGGCTAAAATGAATTCAACATTTGGAGCTAATAAAAGATGGACGTCGGAAATGAAAGCTCAGTATATCAGTACAAAGGCCAATAACAGGCCTTCCGGAGGAAGTGGAGATGGAAACTATTATCCAAGTATCCTTCTGATGCCGCAGAATATTGACATCAATGATTATCGTGAAGGACAAATGCAAAATGGCGTAAATTCTCGCTGGATCACATCAAACGGGATCAATCCTTACTGGTCGGCTTATAATAGTCTTAATTCCGATAAAAAAGACCGGTTTTTATTAAACGGATATCTTAAATATCAATTCAACGACTGGCTCAGTGCCGATGTAAGACTAGGAACCGATTTCTATTCTTTGAATGCAGATGCAAAAGTATGGACAGGGTCTTCCCGTAAGAACTCTTATGGAACAAGTGAAGAAAAGTTTTATGAAAATAATTATATTACAAGTCTTACAGCCAAAAAAGATGACTTATTTGGAAAATGGGGAGGTTCACTTTCGGTATATGGCCAGATGATGGAAAGTCGAACTAAAGCTATTTACTTCTCAACACAAAACCTTATTATTCCAAATGTATTTAGTGTAGATAATACCAGTGATCTAGCTGCGGTGGCTACTAATGAGGTAGATTTCAGAAAAAAGATTAATTCTGTATTTGCAGCTGCGGAAATCAATTATGACGGCTATTGGTATATTAATGCTACGGCTAGAAATGACTGGTCTTCAACTCTAAGTATTGAAAACAGGTCTTATTTTTATCCATCGATAAGTACTTCCCTGGTTTTAACGGAAATGCTGAACAAATTAAACGGAACAACATCTAAAGTTTTAACTTTTGCAAAATTACGGGCAGCTTACGCAGTAACAGGAAATTCCTTAAACCCTTACGAGCTTTATAATACCTATACTCTTTCTACAGATCCCAACGGTCATATTATCCTTAGCAGAAAGAAAATATTATATAACTCAAATTTACAGGCAGAAAAATTGAAAACCTTTGAAGTAGGGGCAGATCTTAAATTTTTTAACAAGGTTTCTTTGGATGTAAGCTATTTTAATAATAATGCTACAGGCCAGTTGATAGATCTTCCTATGAACCCTCTTTCGGGATACGAACAAATGAAAATAAGTTCCGGAGGATTGCATAACAGTGGAATTGAGATTGTTTTAAATACAGATGTCTTTAAAAAACAAAACTTTATCTGGAATATTAATGCAAATTTTTCTAAACTAAAAAGTGTAATCGATAAAATTGACGGTACTGTTTTGAAATATCCTTTGGCCGGCTTTGATAATGTCGGAATTTTTGCTGAAGTCGGAAGACCTTATGGAGCTATTTACGGAACAAAATTTTTAAGAGTAGAAGATGTGAATAGTCCTTACTATGGAAAACTTATTGTAGATCAAAATGGATTGCCACAAGCAACGCCCGACCAGCATTATCTGGGAGATCAATCCCCTAAAGCTTTGTTTGGTTTCACAAATAGTTTTGTGATCAAAAATTTTGGTCTTTCTTTTTTAATTGATGGAAGAATTGGTGGTGAATTTTTCTCAGCAACCCAATCTGCATTACAAAGAGCCGGGCTTGCTGAAGATACGGCTCCGGGAGGAAGACGTGATAACATCGTACTGGATGCAGTAGTACAAGGAGGTGGCGGTTATACAGCAAATACCAAGGAAATCACTCAACAGGATTATTGGACTGCTGTCACAACAGGAAACCTTGGAATTACTGAACAAAATATTTATGATGCTACCAACATCCGTTTAAGAAATGTACAATTATCTTATAATTTCCCAAAAAGTATCTTTGAAAAACTAGCCTTACAAAGTGCTAAAGTTGCTTTCACAGCAAATAATGTATGGATGATTTATAGTAAAGCAAAAGGCGTAGATCCGGAATCGGTAT
>CBFGVN010000434.1:0-3359 GCA_965651845.1 uncultured Chryseobacterium sp.
CTAAAAAAATTGCCGTAATTGGTGAAAATGCCATCAAAATCATGACTATCGGAGGTGGTTCTTCTTCCTTAAAAGTAAAATATGAAACCCTTCCATTAGACGGAATTAAAGCCAGATTCGGAAAACAGGCAGACGTACAATATGCAAGAGGCTATGTAGGAGACATCGGTGGAGAATACAACGGTGTAAAATCCGGGCAAAACCTGAAAGACGACCGTTCACCGGCTGAAATTTTAAACGAAGCTGTAGAATTGGCCAAAAAATCCGACTATGTCATTTTCATCGGAGGATTGAATAAAGCTGATTTCCAGGACAGTGAAGGGAATGACAGAAAAAGTTATGGATTGCCGTACAATCAGGATAATGTAATTGCTGCATTGGCAAAAGCGAACAAAAATCTTGCAGTGGTTCTGGTTTCGGGAAATGCGGTGGCAATGCCTTGGGTGAAAGAAGTCCCTACAATTGTTCAGGCTTGGTATCTGGGTTCTGAAGCAGGAAATTCTATTGCTTCTGTTTTGGCAGGTGATGCGAACCCGTCAGGAAAATTGCCGTTTACATTCCCTTTAAAACTGGAAGATAATTCTGCTCATCAATTGGGAGAATATCCCGGAAATAAAGAAGAATTGGCTGCCGGAAAAGGAAAAGACCAGAATAATCCGATCAATATTGCTTATAACGAAGGAGTTTTGGTAGGCTATCGTTGGCATGATACGAAAAAAATTAAGCCTTTGTTCAGTTTCGGACATGGTCTGAGCTACACAACTTTTGAATTTGGAAAAGCAAAAGCTGATAAAACAACGATGACGCAGGACGACAAAATAACAATCACCGTTACCGTTAAAAACACTGGAAAAAGAGCCGGAGCGGAAGTTGCACAGTTGTATATCAGTGATTTGAAATCGTCTGTTCAACGCCCTGCAAAGGAATTGAAAGGTTTTGAAAAGATATTTTTGAATCCGGGCGAAGAAAAAGAAGTGACATTTGCGATTGATAAAACCGCTTTAAGCTTCTTCGATGCCGATAAACACGACTGGGTGGCCGAACCGGGAGATTTTGAAGCACAAATCGGAAATTCTTCCGACGCTATAAAAACAAAGGTGAAGTTTACATTGAAGTAATTTTACTTATTTATATTTCTAAAGCTGAGAGTCCAAATTTTGGGCTCTTTTTTTATTCTTTAAACTGATATTCCGTCAATCTTTGTTCACCCGATTTCATTAAAATATTCTCATCAACTGCCCATTTCAGATCTCGGCTCGCTGTGGGTGCCGAAATGTTTTTAAAATTCTGCAAATAATCTTTTCTACTGAATTTTTTATCTCCCATCTTTTCTTTACATAAAAATATTCTGTCTTTTGTACTTAAATTGATATTCTGAGATTGTAAAACCTGTTTCAAAGATTCCAATATTATTTCCAACATAAATTCAATAAAAGGAGTCGACTGTCCCATTTTATCGGATTCTGAGAGCTTATTGTAATATTCCTGCTGATTTTGTTTGATTAAACTTTCAACCGGTAAATATTCAAATACAGGATATTGCTGCATCAAGATTAAAGTTTGCCAGAGCCTTCCCATTCTTCCATTGCCATCGATGAAAGGATGTATAAATTCAAATTCATAGTGAAATACACAACTTTTAATTAAGATTAAATCGTTATCATTTTTCAAATATGTAAAAAGATCATTCATCAATCCTTTTACCATCGAACCTCCGGGAGCAAGATGTTCCACTTGAGATCCTTTTACGATTCCCACATTGGTAGTTCTGAATTTTCCGGCACTGCTTACCAGATCTTTCATTAAGATCGAGTGTGCCAATTGTAAATCTTTTATTTCTTTCGAATCAAATATTTTTAAATCATCATATACTTTAATGGCATTCTGTACTTCCAAAATATCTTTTGCCGGAGCGATAACCCTTTTATTTTCCAACAAAGCGGTTATTTGTTCTTCCGTAAGGGTATTTCCTTCAATTTCAAGAGAAGATTGAATCGTTTTGATTTGATTTTTTTTTCGTAATTCAGTCGTTGGTTTATAGAGATGATTAGCATTAATTTCTCCTATTTTCTCTGAAATAGAAGCTACTAACATTAAAATCTTATCTGTAATTTTATATGGTGGTTTCAAAGCTTGATAGTATCATTTGATAGTATCAAAGATACTATTTTTTAGGATCATCTAGTAAAATTTGAAATAATTAATAGTATCAAATGATACTATCAGCATAAAACAAACAAAAAACACGGAAAAAATCCGTGTCAAATTAATATTTTAAAATGAGTTTTTTACTTTCCTCCGCCAGCATTTTTCTCAACGTCCGTTTTCGTATTTTCCTTCACTTTCTGGTTTCCAAAACGTTTGACAAATGAAAGCGAAACCCCGTACCAATCCCATTGCATAGAATTTCTAAGAGTTCCGGTTTGATTATAAGTTGTAACATCAAAATTTGGTCTCTGGAAAATATTCATCAGCTGCAAGCTGGCTTCCATCTGAGTTTTCGGGAAAATTTTAGTCACAGAAATATTATGAAAAACATTGGTTCTGTTTGCATAAGAATTTCCGTTATTCTGATTTGAAATTTCTACCCAGGCGCTCAGATTAATATTTTTGTTGAAAAGGTTGGTATACGAAATATTCGTAGAACCTCCCCAATAGCTTAGATAATCTCTTGCGTTTTCCAGATTATTTTTAAGATTAAAATCGCTGTTATCCATATAATACCAGCCAAAACCTACATTTACGGTCAGTTTATTTTTTAAAAATGTCTGATTAGTATTGGCAAAAAGATAATATTTCTGAACCCTTCCTTTGAAATTATCAGGCTGGGTAATCGTTTTGTTTTTTGTAGGATCTGTAGGATTGGTTTCAAAAATATAACTTGTCCAGTAATCCTGATCGGTATACATGTATCTCGCAGAAATAAAATACTTCTTAAAAAGCCCAAGCTTCATGTACAACCTGTGACTTGGATTAGGCTCCAGTTCCATATTTCCCCGGCTGTAAAATCCGTTATCATTAGGAACCATGAAAGGATTAAATTCCGCATACCAGGGGCGCCAAAGATTTCTGTTGTAGGTGAGACTCAAATCATATTTTTCAGAAAAGGAATATTTTAGCAATAAATTGGGAAGGAAAGCTCCATAAGAATCTTTCCGGCTGGTTCCGGCTACATCCTGTCGCATTTTGTAATCAATATGTTCGTAACGAAGCCCTATTCTTGTTTCTAGTTTTTTAAAGAAAGTTTTACTATAATTCGCATACAATGAGTTAATATTATCCTCATAATGGAAAATATCATGGGCACTCAAACCATCCATCTGTGTAGCAGACAAATCATTGGGAACAACATTATTATT
>CBFGVN010000435.1:0-3358 GCA_965651845.1 uncultured Chryseobacterium sp.
AGGCATACCCTGCAAAAGCGATCCAAATGTTTGGCCAGTCTCTCAATAATACTACTGATGATAAAGTACCATCTGCATTTATTGTAGAGTTGAACGCTTTTTTAAGAATTTCAAGAAAAGTAGGATTGTTGGGAGTTGTGTCCAAATAAGCTGATAATTCTGCAGCTTTTGTGAATTTATGTGTAAAAAATTTATCAATTGCCCAGCCTGCAATATTGCTTCCGAAATAAGCACCAAAACCATTCGTCATCATCATGAATAATCCTTGCGCAGAAGAACGGATTTTTTTATCCGTCGTAGTTTCTACGAAAAGTGATCCAGAAATATTGAAGAAATCGAAAGCCATTCCGTATACTATACAAGATAAAATGATTAATGATACTCCATAACCTTCCGGGCTTCCGTAAGCAAAGAATCCGAATCTAAGAACCCATGCAAACATTGAAATCAGCATCACTTTTTTTATTCCGTATCGTTTTAAAAAGAAAGGAATCGCCAAGATGAATAACGTCTCAGAAACCTGCGATATAGACATTACAATCGTTGATCTCTGAACGACAAAAGACTCTGCATATTTGGGAAAATGAGAAAATTCACTCAAAAAAACATCCCCATAAGCGTTTGTCAACTGCAACGCAGCACCCAAAAGCATTGAAAACCCAAAGAACAAAGCCATTTTATAATTTCCAAATAGCTTGAAAGCATTAAGACCTAACTGTTCAACTAAAGGAGCATTTTTATCTATTAATTTCTGTGGTGGGCATTTCGGTAAAGTCAATGCGTAAATTCCCAGAATAACAGCTGCAATTCCTCCGATATAAAACTGTCCTTCCGTAGCTTTATTTCCTGTAAGGTTGGTCACCCACATCGCTACAATGAAACCGATGGTTCCCCATACACGAATTGGCGGAAAATCTTTAACTACATCAAGATTGCTATTTTTTAAAACAGTATAGGAAATAGAGTTGGCAAGCGCAATGGTCGGCATATAAAAGCACATGGCCACAAGCATGACATAATAGAATGAGCCGGGGCTCGAAGTATGAGGTAAAATGAATAATACTATCCCATAGAGAATCTGTAAAACAGAGAAAATCCGTTCTGCATTTACCCAGCGGTCGGCAATAATTCCGGTGATGGTCGGCATGAAAATGGAAGCAATCCCCATCGTTCCGAAAACGGCTCCAAACTGTGCTCCGTCCCAATGTTTCGTACCGAACCAAAAATTAGCCATCGTAATCAGCCAGGCTCCCCAAACGAAGAACTGAAGAAAGCTGAGGATGGTAAGTCGTAATTTTAAATTCATAATTTAGTATATGATATCTCTTTAATCAATTCTCTTTTTTCTCCTTTTGATTTCTTCCTGAATTTCCAAAGCGGTGTCGTAATCTTCTTCTTTCACGGCTTCATCCAATAATTTCTGAAGCTCTTCCATAGAAAGGGATTTCAAATTATCTTCTGCAGGAACAGTCTCTGAAAACGGCTGTTCCTCTTTTGAAACATCTTCCAGTTCCAGAAGAATTCCCGCTTCGTTCAAAACCTGCTGAGTTGTAAAGATAGGGGCATCAAATCTTACAGCCATTGCTACTGCATCTGATGTTCTGGCATCAAGGATCAATTCTTCATCGTTACTTTTATTTTTAAAGTTGATATTAGAGAAGAAAACTCCGTCTACAATCTGGTAAATGATCACAGAAACCAACTCATAATTGGCAGAAACTATAAATTTTGTAAATAAATCGTGGGTAAGAGGTCGCGGCGGATGGATGTCTTTCTCCAGACCTAAAGAAATGGATTGAGCCTCGAAATTTCCTATAACAACAGGTAATTTAATATGTGTCTCTTCATGTTCCAATAGCAATGCGTAAGCCCCGGATTGTGTCTGGCTGTACGATATTCCGCGAATAATTAACTGTTTATAATCCATAAGTACAAATATAGATTAATTTTTAATTGTGTTTTCACTTTTTAGACAAAAATAAAAGCCCGGAAAGGGGCTTTTATATGTGAAGTGTGAATCAACTTTGTTGTCAATTTTGCTCCGCAAGTGAATTTTAAAATTGACGAGCAAAGCGAATTGATTATTGCCAATTCACTATTTTATCCTTTAAGAGCTTTAATTTTCTCCGTTAAAGCAGGAATAATCTGGAAAGCATCTCCTACAACACCATAATCAGCTGATTTGAAGAACGGAGCTTCAGCATCATTGTTGATTACGACGATTGTTTTAGAAGAGTTTACTCCAGCCAGATGCTGAATCGCTCCTGAAATCCCCACTGCAATATATAAGTTGGGTGAAATTGCTTTACCAGTCTGTCCTACGTGTTCTGTGTGAGGTCTCCAGCCGATGTCAGAAACAGGCTTCGAACAAGCTGTAGCAGCGCCTAAAACGTTTGCTAATTCTTCTATCATTCCCCAATTTTCAGGGCCTTTCATCCCTCTTCCAGCAGAAACTACAATTTCAGCTTCTTTTAAGTCTAATTTTCCTGAACTTTGCTCATGAGAAATCACTTTAGTATCCTCATTGGCAACAGATAAATTTTTCACTTCTTCTGAACCGGATACCGGATTTTCTTTAACACCGAAAGCATTTTGAGAAACTGTAATGATTACTCCAGCACCTTCAGCTTTTGCATGCATAAAACCTTTTCCTGAGAAGGCTTTTCTTTTCACCTGGAACGGAGATAGGCTTTCCGGAGCTGCCAATGCATTAGTAATTAACGAATGTCCGTTCATTACGGCCAACATCGGAGCGATTGAAGAAGCATCTGTCGTGTGAGGAAAAACGATGATATTTCCGTTTGCTACCTCACTTACAGCCTGAGCATAAGCTTTAGCCGAGAAACTTTTAAGACCTTCGTCTTTGATATTAATTACATTTGATGCTCCATATTTGTATAATGAATCTGAAGAATCTGTTGGGTTTACAGAAATTGCTGTTACTGTTTCACCAGCCTGGTCTGCGATTGCTTTAGCATAAGCTACTGCTTCAAAAGCCGCTTTTTTGTAAACTCCGTTTATATTTTCTGCGTATACGAATACTGCCATTTTAAATTTGTTTAAGGTTAAATGTTCAAGGTTCAAGGTTGCCAGTTGCACTGTATATTAATGAAATTAAAACACTTTCGAGTCTTGAAGACATCAATTCATCTTGAATCTTTTTACTTTTTACTTGGTTCCTATTAAATTACTTTTGCTTCTTCGTGAAGTAATCTTACCAATTCATCCAAATTATCTGGAGAAACCAATTTCACAGCAGCTCTTGGCGGAACACTGTCATAAGAAACTCCCTGAACTTTTACTTCAGAAGAAGTAGGTTCTACCACCTGCAAAGGTTTTGTTCTTGCAGACATAATTC
>CBFGVN010000436.1:0-3352 GCA_965651845.1 uncultured Chryseobacterium sp.
GGCCTATAGAAGCCAGCTTTCCATCTTTTGCAACGATTTTGACCACAAAAGTCGCTCCGTATTGATCAAATTCTAATCTATACTCATCTGGTAGATCAACATCCGGAAAAATCATTGAATGAGAACAATACATCATATAGCCTTGTGGCTGCAGAACCCATTTTTCAGGGATTTTTGTTTTAAATTCATCATAAGAAGCACAAACTTTTAAGAAAACCCATGGCTCATCAATTGTTTCCGCTGCCTGAATAAAATCATCATTAAATTGAGGGAATACATAACGCTTTTTTTGCTTCTCATATCCGACATTAACCATAAATCCGGATTTATAATGAACGGGCAAAGGTAATTTCCTTGACAGACACCATCCTTTAAGCCATTTTTCAATTATATCTGCTGAAATTTTTTCCATTTTAATGACTTAACAAATTACTTGTTTATATAAAAGTCAACAGGTATCCCATACCCGAACCTGCCAAAACAATAAGCGCACTATTCATTTTTCTATATCCAAAGCTCAATGCAATACATATAACAGCAATAAGGCTGGTTCGCCAATCTGTAATGGTATCTATCCCCATATTGATGCATACAGAAATAATTATGGCAACGGAAGCAACATTCACTGCATCCAGGAAAATCGAAAATATTTTTGAATTTCTCATTTTTTTCACTAAAGGATTCAGCAAGGCCACAAACAAAAAGGAAGGCAAGAAAATTCCTATAGTAGACACTACAGCTCCGGTAAATCCATTGATTTGATACCCAATAAAAGTGACCGAAGAAAAGACAGGTCCAGGCGTAAACTGTCCGACTGCGATAGCATCAATAAGCTGTTTTCTTGAAATCAATCCTTCAGATACAAGTTCTGCATCCAGAAATGCAAACAACACATATCCGCTTCCATAAAGAATAGCACCCACTTTAAGGAAAATCAGGAAAAGCTTAATATTCGCTGCCGTTAAAATATCGTTTCCCGAATCATGTAAAGTGATAAGCGGAAGTAAATTATTCAGGTTTTCGGATTTTTTATTCTTTACAAAAAATACCAGGACTGCAAGAATACCTGCTCCAAACAACAGGTAAATTTCATTGAAGTTCAATAAAGACCCTATCAATACCATAATTCCTAAACCCCCTAAACTTATGGTTTTCACAGACTTTTTGGCTAAAGGAAAAATAGCCCCTAAAATAACAGCTATGATGGCTGGCTTAATTCCATACACAAACGGCTGAACCGCTGGCAGCGTCCCGTATTCCTTATACAACCACGCAAAAATACCTGTAATAAAAACTGCAGGAAAAATAAAACAAATTCCTGCAATTAATAATCCTTTCCAGCCCGCTTTTTCACGTCCGATATGGATCGCCATTTCGGTGCTGTTGGGTCCGGGAATCAGGTTAGTTGCTCCGATTAAATCGAGAAAATGCTGTTGGGTTAGCCATTTTCTTTTGGTGACAACCTCCTCCTGCATCATAGAAATATGTGCGGCAGGACCCCCAAATCCTATGATTCCCAGTTTGAGAAAAAGTCTTGCAATATCTTTTAAATCTTCTGCATTTTTCATGGTATTACAGAATTCTTAGTATGTATTAGTTATTCAAAAACTCTTCCAGAGAAACCGTTTTCTGTTCTCCGGCTTCAAGGTCTTTGTAAGTTACTTTTTTGTTTTTCACTTCTTCTTCTCCCAGGAAAACGAGATTTTTAATTCCTTTTTTCTCTGCGTAAGTGAATTGTTTTCCCAATTTGGCATTTTCAGGGTAAATTTCTGCGGAAACCCCTTTTTCTCGTAACTGCTTAATTAATTTTAAAGCTTCCAACATTTCATCTCCTCCAAAATTGGCAAATAAATACTTTACTTTTGAAGTCGCTTCTTCAGGAAAAAGTCCTAATTCTTCGATGACAAGATAAATCCTGTCCAGACCGAAAGACCAATTCCGGGAATATTTTTCACGCCGAAAACTTCCGTAAGGTTATCGTATCTACCACCACCTCCGATGGAACCCATCTGAACTTCATCAGCCTTTACTTCGAAAATCGCTCCTGTATAATAATCAAGGCCTCTCGCCAGCGTAATATCGAAAACAAGATTCTGGATATCAACACCCAAATTTAAAGATTGTGTGATAACGAATTCCAGCTCCTCAACACCTTTCAGACCGATTTCATTTCCTGCAAATTTCTCTTTTAACTGAAGAAGATTTTCCAATGCATCATCAGATTGAGTGAATAGAAAATCCAGTTTATCGATTGATTCCTGAGAAATTTCTCTTTCCAGTAATTCTTTTACAACTCCGTCTTTTCCAATCTTATCTAATTTGTCAAGAGCAACCGTAAAATCAATCAATTTATCCGTAATTCCGGCATATTCTGCCAAACCTGAAAGGATTTTTCTGTTGTTGATATGAATCGTCACAGAAACTTTCAAATCCGAAAACGATTTTAAGTATAATTGAAT
Organism: uncultured Chryseobacterium sp.; assembly: GCA_965651845.1. Lineage (GTDB taxonomy): Bacteria > Bacteroidota > Bacteroidia > Flavobacteriales > Weeksellaceae > Chryseobacterium. The sequence goes on from CBFGVN010000436.1 coordinate 2,460, forward strand.
CAACTCTACTTCCTGCAAAAGGCTTTCACTTCCTACAACATCTGCATCACATTGATAAAACTCTCTGAATCTTCCTTTCTGAGGGCGATCTGCTCTCCAAACCGGTTGGATTTGATAACGTTTGTAAGGAAAAGTCAATTGTCCATGATTCATTGCTACAAATCTTGCAAAAGGTACGGTAAGGTCGTAGCGAAGAGCCTTATCGGAGATTTGAGCAGTCAATTTCTGATGATTTTTATTTTCCCAATCTTCCTGATTTACTTTTGAAGTATAATCTCCTGAATTTAAGATTTTAAAAATCAAACGATCTCCTTCTTCTCCATACTTCCCTGTCAATGTTGAAAGATTTTCAAAGCTCGGTGTTTCCAATGGCTGGAATCCGAATAACTCGAAGTTTTTCTGTAAAGTATTGATGATATATCTTCTTCTTGCAACTTCCAGTGCTGTAAAATCTCTCGTCCCTTTTGCTAAACTTGGCTTCATTTTATAATTGATAAATGATGATTAATATTATAAGTGTTGCAAAAATAAGGAATTGAACGGACTTTTCAGTTAATCAAAAAGCTGAAGAAGCAATCTTTCTCCAGCTTATGATTTTTACTCGTTATTTGTGTTTATTCATGAAAAATCAAATACTTTCCAGAATTTCCAGAATCTCTTCGCCATAATTTTCAATTTTGTGTTTTCCAAAACCTTTAATATCACGCAATTCTTCCTTTTTTGCAGGCTTATATTTTGCCACAGACATCAATTCTTTATTGGTTGCAATAAAATAGGAAGGTAAGTTCTGTTCTTTTGCTTTCTCCGACCGCCACTCCTTCAAAGCATATAAGATCTTTTCCTCATCAGCGTTTAGTTCCTCAATTTCTGCAGAATATTTAGCTGTTTTTGAG
>CBFGVN010000437.1:0-3351 GCA_965651845.1 uncultured Chryseobacterium sp.
ATCAGCCCTACCACAACGGTTAATGGCCCGGTAGTTACAGTTCTTTTTAATGCTTATTTTACGCCCTCAGTTCCGGCAGGAGATGAATGTGATTTCTTTTTTTCACCACAATCGCCATCTCAAAGTACTATCAACGCAAGAATGAGATTTGATTTTGAAAATAATATTCGTGTAGTCGATATGGATCCAACAACTCTTCAGCTTGCATATATAGACACTGGAGCCAACTTTACCAGAAATGCATGGAATACATATAAAATACAATTAGATTTTGCCAATAATGAAGCCAAATATTATCAAAACGGAACATTAATTTACACTGGAGAAGTCGTAGGTGGTACATTGGTGGGTAATTTAGCAATTACTAACGATAATTATAATAGTTCTGCATATTTTGATGGCATTCAGGTGATAAGTGGTGTTCTTGGAACTTCAGATGTTAAAAAGCTATCTTATAAAATGTATCCTAACCCGGCTTCTGACTTTGCTGTAATTGAAACACCAGATAAAATAAACTCTATTGAAGTGTATGATTTTTCAGGTAAAAAGCTTAATGCGCCTTATACAGGGAATAGAGTAGACCTGAGAAGCTTAAAAGCAGGGGTTTATATCCTAAATATTAATACTCCCAAAGGTATAGTTACGGATAGAATTGTAAAAAAATAAATTATTATATTATAGATAAAGCCGCCTTATTCAGGGCGGTTTTTTATTTTTATGTAAAATGAATCAAAAAATAATATACTTTCTAATTGATATTTTTGGATTAAATATATTTAATTGTAGTGTTTTTTTTAAATGTTTTATTTGTGAAATAAGAAAATTATAATGAATAATGTTGTTTTTTTGTTGCTTTTGATTAAGACCTGTTATTTTTGAGGATTAAGAATTGTTTTTTTTTCTCTAATAAAATATTTTTGTCCAAAATCTATTTTAATTAAATGCAAATGAAAAAAAGACTATTTCTTACTGCAGTTTTATGTGCTGCTTTGCAATCGAATGCACAAACTACTATTTTCTCTCAATCAACTACGCCGAGTACAGTGGGGGTTGTTTCCGATGTTTTATCAAATGGCAACTTTGTTGCGTCTGCCGATGATTTCACACTTACAAATCAAAGTACCATTACGAAAATTAAAATTGAAGGAATTCAGAGCGCTGGAACCCTAGATACAACGGTAGCTACAGGCTTAAGCTTATATATTTATGCTGACAATGGAGGAAGTCCTGCTGGAATCCCTAATAATCCAGCTGTGGCTCCAATTGCAAAAATTGATATTGCAAAGGGGGCGCCGGGATATAATTTAATAAAAACAGGAACAAAATATACCTTTTCAGTGGATCTTACCACTGCAATGCCCAATCCTTTAACTTTACAGCCAGGAACTGTTTATTGGTTAGTATTTTTGGCTAAAACTAATTTAACAAGCTTAATGCCCGCTTCTCCAAATGCAAGATTTGAATGGTTTCCAGGCCAAGCAACGGGAAATCCTGCAAAAATTATCGATCCAAGTAATATTTTTGGGATAGGTATTTCTTCATGGACTGGTATTGCAGCACTAACTGGAGTGACGTCATTCAACGGATTAGCATTTTCACTGGAAGGAACATCCGTACTAGGAGTGAAGGAAGTATTTAATTCCAGAAGGGAAGTAATGATTTTCCCTAATCCTGCTAAAGATGTTATTAGCATCAAATCAGAATTAAAAATTAATAATGCTGAAATCATTGATGCCAGTGGTAGAAAGCTTAAGGCTAATATTAATAATGGGGATAAAGTAGATGTGAAAAATCTTCAACCCGGAAATTATATTATTAGAATGGAAACAAAAGATGGAATAAAAACAGAAAAGTTTATAAAAGAATAAATTAATGATAAATGTTAGTATGAATAAAACGCTCCGATTGGGGCGTTTTTCTTATTTTTAAGACTTAAATCTGAAATATCATGATAGAAAATAAAGTAGCTTATATAACAGGCGGAACCAAAGGAATAGGTTTCGGAATTGCGAAAATTTTACTTGAAAATGGAGTTTCGGTTGCTTTTTCGGGGAGAAAAAGAGATGATGTAATGAAAGCAGAGGAAGATTTAAAGCAATATTCTGAAAAAGTTTTAGGAATTGTTTCCGACGTTAGAAGTCTTGACAGCGAGAACGAAGCCATAAAATATACTATTGAAAAATTCGGTAGGCTGGATTTTGTAATTGCGAATGCGGGACTAGGTATTTTTAAGCCTGTAGATCAGTTAACAGCCGAGGAGTGGAAGGATATTATCGAAACCTCTGTAGAAGAATTAAAAAAGACAGAAGGATATTATATCACTATTTCAAGTCTGGCAGGTGCCAATTTCTTCGAAAACGGAGCCGGCTACAATGCTTCAAAGTTCGGAGTAGTAGGCTTTACCCAGGCTGCAATGATCGATTTAAGAAAGTATAATATTAAGTCAACGGTTATCATGCCGGGTTCGGTAGCGACAAATTTCAACGGGAATATTCCTTCCGAGAAAGATGCATGGAAGATTCAGCCTGAAGATATGGGAAATCTGGTTTTAGATATTTTAAAAATGAATCCGAGGGTTTTGCCTAGTAAGATCGAATTTAGGGCAACAAAACCCGCATAGTAAGCATCTCTAATGCATTGAATAGTAAATTAATAAGTACTATGCATGCATAATATATTTTTTATTTATATTAGCAAAAATTAATTAAACTAAAATCTCCGTATAAAATCCCTAAGTTTTATATAAGAGAAACAATAAAATAATTATAGAACAACATATGAAAATATTAGTTTGTATCAGTAGTGTTCCGGATACTACTTCCAAAATTAACTTTACGGCGGACAAATCTGCTTTCGACAAAAACGGAATTCAGTGGGTAATCAACCCGTTAGACGAGTTTGCGTTAACAAAAGCAGTGAAACTTCAGGAATCTCAGGGGGCTACTGTAACGGTAATCAACGTAGGAGATGCTGCTACGGAACCTGTTATCAGAAAAGCTTTGGCAATCGGTGCAAATGATGCGGTAAGAGTAAATCTTGATCCAAAAGACAGCTACTCTACAGCAAAAGAAATCGCTGCTGTTGCTCAAAATGGTGGTTATGACCTGATCCTTTGCGGTAAAGAATCTATCGATTATAATGGTGGTTCTGTTCCGGGAATGGTGGCTCAATTACTAGGTAAGCCTTTCGTGAACGCGTCTGTAGGTTTAGATGTAAACGGAAGTGAAGCTACTGCAGTAAGAGAAATTGAAGGAGGTAAAGAAACTATTTCTGTAAAATTACCTGCTGTAATTGCTGGTCAGAAAGGATTAGTAGACGAAAAAGATTTGATCATTCCAAACATGAGAGGAA
>CBFGVN010000438.1:0-3334 GCA_965651845.1 uncultured Chryseobacterium sp.
CGTTGTTGTGATCCTTCGACTGCTTTGCGCTCAGGATGACACGGCTACTACTATATGTTATTACTATACGTTATCCCAGAAGGCACATTTTCCGCAGTGTCACAGCCGAAGGATTTCCAGGTTAAACAGCAGCAAACTTTTAATTTAAAATAAAAAAGCGCCACTCAAAAGCAACGCCTATTTATTAGTTCTAAAGAATAATTCTTACTATTATCAGCTTAGCCTTAGTCTAAACCTAATCTTTACTTAAATCTTAATCCAAATGCATATTATCAATTAATCTTACTCCGTCGACTACCACCACAATAAATGCTCTGAAATTTCTGTCATTATAAAAGAAATCGGTTTCTTTCAACGTTTCTTCATCGGCAATTAGAAAATATTCGAGCTGCATTCCTTTTTGTTCATCGAAAATATCCCGTACTCTTTCCTTAATCTCAGGGATTGTCATCACTCTGAACCACTCATTCACCTTTTTTAAGGTTTCATAAATGACTTTCGACGCCTCTCTTCGGTCTTCATGAAGCCTCTGGTTTCTTGAGCTTAATGCCAATCCGTTTTCTGCTCTGTAAATAGGAATGCCTTGTATTTTAACCGGGAGTTTTTTCTTTTCGACCATTTTTTTGATGATCGCCAACTGCTGGAAATCTTTTTCTCCAAAATAAGCATTGTCGGGTTTTACCTGATGAAAAAGTTCTTCCACCACCGTTCCGACACCGTCAAAATGTCCCGGTCTCGATTTTCCTTCCATTTCATTTTCCAAACCGTCGAAGTCATAGTGCTGGCTTTCAGTTTTTTCAGGATAGATGTCCACTACTTCCGGAATATAAACAGCATCCACTAAATGCGAATTTTCCAGAATTAAAATATCTCTGTTGATGTCTCGCGGATATTTTTCGAGATCTTCGGCATTATTAAATTGAGTAGGATTAACAAAAATTGATGAGATCACCAGATCATTCTCTTCACGGGCTTTTTCGTACAGCGACAAATGACCTTTATGAAGGGCTCCCATCGTAGGCGCGAAACCTATTTTTTTACCCATTTCCTTCTGTCTTTCAATGAAATCCTGAAGAACTTTTTTACTTTTTAGAACTTCCATAGTTTATTTTAATAGTAATTCAAAAATACTAAAAATATCATATAATTATTGTACAATATAGACTGGTTTTAATAATTTCAGGGAGGGAATTATCGTAAAAAAATGTTAATTAAAATAATGTTGAATGTTTTTTCGTAATTTTGCACATTAAAGCATTTTTACAAAAATTAGATAGAAGTTTATGCCGAATCAAAAAATACTGTACATTACTACAGAGATGTATCCATATCAGGAAGATACAAATATGGCTGCCGTAGTAAACAAAATGGCACTTAAGATGCACAATGAAGGCAATGATGTAAGAGTTTTTATGCCAAGATTTGGACAAATAAGTGAAAGAAAGTTCCAGCTTCATGAGGTGATCCGCCTTTCCGGAATGAATATTATTATTAATGATCTAGATCAGCCTCTTATTATTAAAGTGGCATCTCTTCCGGGAGAAAGACTTCAGGTTTATTTTATCGATAATGAAGAATACTTCAAAAGAAAACAATATTATTTCGATGATGAAGGAAATCCTTTTGAGGACAATGATGAAAGGGCAATCTTTTTTGCAAGAGGGGTAATAGAAACCATTAAAAAACTGAACTGGGTTCCTGATGTGATCCATCTGAATGGATGGATGTCTTCCTTCGTTCCTATTTATTTAAAAACTTACTACGAATCTGATACTTATTTCAAAGATGCAAAAATTGTTCTTTCTTTATACAATGAGAAAGATGCAGCGTTGGCTTCAAATATCGACGAAAAACTAAAGTTTGATAATATTTCAGGATTAAAAGCGTTAGATAATCCAAGTGTTAAAACTTTTGTAATGGAAAGCATGAACTATGTAGATATGGTAGTAAAAGGAGACGAGTTTCTGGATGAAGACTTAGATCAGGCCTTCAATGAAACCGCTACTCCGAAATCGGAATATCTTGATGTAGATTCTATAAATCAACTTTATTAAAAAAAACACAGTTTTAATGATTCATACTATTAAAAAAGCGATCACCGTTTTGTCTCTGGTGGTTTTTGGAAGTGTATTGCTTTATAATTGCGAGCCGGATGCAGATTCTTTGGGAGAGCAATTGTTCTTAGACGGAGCTGCACAAGGTAATGAAAAGTCTTTCGACGTTATCGCGTTTAACATTGATAATCATGATAGTATCAGAAGTGATGCAGGTAAACTGGGTTCTGCAGTACTTGGTGCTTTCAACGAACCTCAGTTTGGTAAGCAAAAGGCTTCATACCTTACTCAATTAAGATTATCCACTTACGATCCGGATTTCGGAACGAATGCTGTGGTTGACTCGGTGGTATTGGTAATGAAACCGATTTATGCTACTGATTCTGTGACTACAACTACGGATGAAAGCTTCGTGTATGCCGGTGTTGACGGAAATGTAGATGCTAAAAAAGTAGTAAATACTTATCCTGTAAGCAAATACGGGAAGACAAAGATAAATGGGAAAACGACTTTCAATATTAAAGTTTTTGAGGTTACCGATTTCTTAAAGTCAGCCAGTGATACTGTAAAGTCTAATCAACAGTTTGCTTATAACCCAACAGTTTTAGGAGCGAAAGAATTTAAAGGAGATGTAAGCTCTGTTACCATTACAAAAGATTCTGACGGCAGTTCTCTGTTTACAACTACTACTCCGGGAATTAGAATTAAACTTGATAAAGATTTTTTCCAAACTAAGATCATTGCGAAAAAAGATCAGCCTGAGCTTCAGGATGCGTCTAATTTTATCAGATATTTTAAAGGTCTTAGAATAGCAGTGGATGAGAATGACGGATATTTATTCCAGTTTTCTCCAAATGACATGGAAATGATTATGTATTATAAATATGATAAGACAGATAATGGTACAACGACGAGACCACAGACAACTTATACATTTGCTTTGGGTTCCGGAAATGCACATATCGGTCAGTATGAATATGACAGAACAAATACTCCTTATGCTACAGCAATGTCAACTATTAATGATCAAACTGGAGATCAGAAATTATTTGCACAAGGAATGGGAGGTGCTTCAATAGGAGTTAAAATACCTCAGTCAACAATAGATGAGCTTAAGCAATTATACCAAGATAAAAAAGCAGCCATCATAGGTGCGAGAATCAGAATTTATACTGATAAAAATTCTTGGAGCAACAGCTATGTAAAACCTACAGCATTTACTTTCTTGCAAAAATATAAGGATCCTGCTAAAACTAATCCGACTACTGGTTTACCTTTAA
>CBFGVN010000439.1:0-3334 GCA_965651845.1 uncultured Chryseobacterium sp.
CGATTTACAGAGCTCAGAATTATATCGATCAGAATCAAAATGATAAAGCGCTTTCTGAATTGAGAAGCCTGGGTGAGCAGTATAAAAATACGGCTTATGCAGAGAAAATTGTTCAGGCTGCAAAACCGATCTTTACAAAAAATGGTGATGTTTCCGGATATGAAACTTTTGCAAGAAATATAGGTGTAAATATAGATGCTGCGGAAATTGATGAAATTAATTTATCAACGGCAAAACAATATTTTACGAAGAAAGACTATAAAAACGCCATTTCTTATTACGAAAAGTATTTAACTCAAAATCCAACAGGAGAGGGGCTGTATCAGGCGAAATATGAATTGGGAGAAAGCTATTATCAGACCCAAAATACGACAAAAGCACTGTTGGTTTTACAGGAAATTGCCAATGTTCCGAACGATTATCAGGATGATGCTCAAACCCGTCTTGCCCAGATTTATGTAGCGCAGGGTAATTATAATGAAGCTAAAAAATATCTGGAAAACATCAAAAATTCATCAAACGTAAATATTAAAAACTACGCAAACGTGGAATTAATGAAGATTTACGGAGATGAAAAGAACTTCTCGGAAGCTGAAAAATTAGCCGATGCAGTAATTGCCAACAACAAAAACTCTGCAGCGGTGATAGAAACGGCAAAAGTAATTAAAGCCAGAAGCCTGATGAATTCAGGGAAAGATAAAGATGCTCAAACGGCTTATGCTTCTCTTGAAAAATCTTCCAACACGGAAGTTGCGGCGGAAGCTTTGTATGCAAAAGCATTTTATCAAAACAAAGGAAAAGCCTTTAAATCTTCAAATGAAACGATCTTTAAACTGGCCAATAACTACGCCTCGGAAGAATACTGGGGTGCAAAAGCATTGGTGCTGATGGCGAAAAATTATATTGGTTTAAAAGATAATTATCAGGCAAGCTATACTTGCGACCAGATCATTGAAAACTATAAGGATTTCCCTGAAATTGTTGCTGAAGCGAAAGAGGTTAAAAAACAGATTAAAAAGTAAAAATATTTTAAATGTACCACTTTATCAATGTAGCGATTTACCAATTCGAGGCATTGTTACACCATTAGACCGGTATATTGATAAATTATTAATACAAAGAAATAATGAACAGAAGAATTCAATTATTATCCATCATATTCCTAGGGTTTTCGTCGGTTGCGTTTTCCCAGATCAAAGAAGAAAAACTGATTCTCAATAAAAAAAGAGAACCGGAAGTAAAGAAGATCGAAAAAAAGAAAACTTCCGTAGAGACAATTAAAAATTATCCTCCGGAAGAAAAATCCCAGAATCCTGTAAAATATACTATTACGGACGTTCCTGCGGTTTCGGACTTCAAAACTTCTACGATTCAGGGGCAGGATGTAACTCCGAAATTTGAAGGCTCGGCTCAGAATAACTATCTCCAATTTGGAATGGGGAATTATGGGAAAATTCTGGGTGATGCCAACATTTCAAAAACACTGGAAAATAAAATTGAAGTCGGGGTAGATGCGCATTTTCTTTCGACTCAGGGATTGAAAAAAGAGTATCCCTGGGATTCTAAACAAAGCTCGACAACTTTGGGAGCTTTTCTTAATTCTTACGGAGATAAAGGAAAATTTAATTTAAATGCAGAATATGGCTTAAATAGTTATAATTATTATGGTATTTATGCTTTACAGCCGGGAGATGTAGATTTGGATCAGAGAGTAAATCAGTTTAAAGTGAATGGATATTATGATTTTTATTCTAATGAAATTTTAACTGATGTAAGGGTAAAATCTTCATTTTTAAAGGATCATTTTGATGCTCAGGAAAACCAGGTTTCGATATTGGCTAATTTGTCTAAGCATGCTGTTGAAATCGGGAAATCCGGAATTAATTTAAATGCAGATTTAGGAGTAGGTTTGGAAGCTGTGAAAAGTGAATTTGCAATCAGAGATAAAAATAATTCTAATTTTGTAAATACCAGTTTGGCTCCGAAAGTGACCTTCAGAAAAGGGGAGTCTTACTTGATGTTGGGTTCTTCATTCTCGTTCCTGAATTCAAAAAATCAGAACGATCTGATGGCTGAGCAGATGAAAAACAATAAAACATATTGGTTTCCACAGGCTGAATTTCAATATGCTGCTGCAAAAGAATTTAAGTTTTACGGAGGTGTTGACGGAGGTTTGAAATTGAATACTTACGCAGATTTGTTACAGCAAAATCCGTTTATCCTTTCAGATCAATATTTAAGGCCAACGGAAACAAAATACCATTTTTATGTAGGTTTGAGGGGAGATATTGATGAAATGTTTAAATATGATGTTTCTGCAGGGTATGGAAAAATGAGAGATATTATGTTCTTTAAGGCCAACAGTATTTTCGACAACGATTATACGCTAAACCGTTCTGCGTACAACTTTGCCAATACGTTCTCAGCTGTATATGATGATGGAAATGTAGGTGATATCAAAGGAAGCTTGCAATATTTCCCATTGGCCAATCTTGTATTAGATGGGGAAGTGAAGTTCACTAGATTTGACTTGAAAAATTACGAAGATATCTATAATGTTCCGTTAGTTACGGCAACAATCGGAGCAAAATATACGATGCTGGATCAAAAATTATTGCTAGGTTTTAAGGGGATTTTCGCAAGCGATAGAACGACTAATTCGTTTGTGCTTGAGGGAGTTGGAAGCCCGATGATGTATCAGTCTACTGAAGATACAAATGATAAAGTAGGAGGATATGCAGACCTAAACCTATCAGCAGAGTATAAAATTCACAAAAATTTCAGTATTTTCGCGCTTGGAAATAATCTTCTAAGTTCAAAATATCAGACGTACAAAGGATATAAAGTTCTTGGTGCACAGATTTTAGGAGGAGTGAAGATTACGTTCTAGAGTTTGAGTGTAGGAGAATATAAGAGTAAGTGAGCTTGATTAAAGATTTATCTACTCTAAAACCCTAAAGCTCTCCAACGCAACAGCCGGCTGCATAGTTTAATGGATAGAACTTCGGATTTCGGCTCCGACAGTGAGGGTTCGAATCCTTCTGCGGTCACTAATCGCCCCTTTAATAGGGGCTTTTTTAATTTATACACATAATTTATATACGGTTTTAATTGTCTGCAATTAATTTAGATACATTATTTCTTTCTTATTCCTAACCATTCGCCATTTTCATCATAAAAATGAGCAAATCCAGAACCAACAGGGAGAAGTTCTGCGATTTCACAATTTAGAATCTCTGCGATGGTTGCAAGATTTTCTAATTTTATTTGCCTTTGCCCAGTAGTCCAATTTGTTATGGTTTGCCGGGAAACTTTCATTTTTTTGCTATTTCAG
>CBFGVN010000440.1:0-3331 GCA_965651845.1 uncultured Chryseobacterium sp.
GTACGTAGTTAATTTCTTCATATAGTTAAGACCTTAACTATTTTTGTTGAGGTCTTTTTTAAAGATTTTGTTTAAAAACTTCCTAATAATCTAAAAATAAAATAATGAAACAGAGACTCATGCAATCGACTTTTTCTAAAAATAAAACAAGCCTTCTTGCGGCAGCGGCTCTATTTTTCATGAGCAATATCTCCGCACAGACTTTCTCAGATTTCAACTATCGTGGAAACGATAAAATATACAACGATAATCCTTTGAAACCGGATGAATTTTATTCTCCGATTCTTCAGGGTTGCTATCCGGATCCAAGTATTACCAAAAAAGGAGATGATTATTATTTGGTCAATTCTTCATTTTCGATGTTTCCCGGAGTTCCGATTTTTACTTCTAAAGATTTGGTGAATTGGAAGCAGGTTGGGCACGTTCTCGACAGGCCTTCACAGCTAAAAGTGGAAAAAGGTGGCGTTTCGCAGGGAATTTATGCACCTGATATCAAATACAACAGGTACAACGATACTTTTTATATGATTACCACCCAGATCGCAGGTGGAGTCGGCAATATGGTCGTAAAAACCAAAGATCCAGCAAAAGGCTGGAGTGAAGTTCAGAAACTCAATTTTGATGGAATTGATCCGGCCATTTTCTTTGATGATGATGGAAAAGCCTACATCGTACACAATGATGCACCGCCAAAAGGAACAGAGCAATACAACGGCCACCGTGTCATCAAAATGTGGGATTACGATTTAGAAAAAGATCAGGTTGTCGCAGGTTCAGACAGAATTATCGTAAATGGTGGAGTAGACCTTTCCCAAAAACCAATATGGATAGAAGGGCCACATTTATACAAATACAAAGGAAAATATTATCTGATGTGTGCGGAAGGTGGAACCGGAGGTAATCATAGTGAAGTAATTTTTATGGCAGATTCTCCGAAAGGGCCGTTTGTTCCTGCTAAAAACAATCCAATTCTTACACAAAGATATTTTCCTAAAGACAGAAAGGAAAAAGTAGATTGGGCAGGCCACGCAGATTTGGTGGAAGGTCCGAACGGGCAATGGTACGGTGTATTCTTGGCAATTCGTCCGAATGTGAACAATAGAGTAAATAAAGGCCGTGAAACATTTATTCTTCCCGTAGACTGGAGCGGAACATATCCTGTTTTCCAAAACGGTTTGGTTCCGATGAAACCGAAATTAAAAATGCCTCAAGGTGTTCAAAACCAAAACGTACAAAACGGATTCTTCCCGAACGGAAATTTTACCTATAACGACAAGTTAACCGATAAAAATCTGGATTTCCGATGGATTGCCATGCGCGGACCGCGTGAAAATTTCATCACAGCCACGAAAAATGGCGTAAAAGTGAATCCTATGGAGACCAATATCAAGGCGTTGGCTCCGGTTTCGGCATTATTCCACAGACTGCAGCACGAAGATTTTGAAACATCCGTAACGCTTGATTTTAAGCCAAAATCTGAAAAAGAATTGGCAGGAATCACTTGTTACCAAAGCGAAAGGTTCAACTATGTTTTTGGAGTTACAAAAAAAGATAAAGATTTTTATATCGTCTTGGAAAGAACTGAAAAAGGAGAATCAAAGCTGATAGCAAGCGAAAAAATTTCACTTTCAAAGACTATAAAATTTCAGGTTACAGGAGAAAAAGATGAACTAAGTTTTAATTATTCTTTAGACGGTAAAAACTTTAAGAATCTTGGTGCCCCTGTTTCGGGAGATATCCTTTCAACCGATGTTGCAGGAGGTTTCACAGGAAGTTTGATTGGTCTGTACAGCACTTTGTCTAATGATATTGTGCCGAATTAATATTGGAAATAATCATACCTGATATCAATAGGAACGGGCTTTAGCCCGTTTCAAAGAAAAACAATCAATTCGGCTTCAGCCAAAATCTAAGAAAATATTTTAGACTTCGGCAGGCTAAGCCAATTGAAGATAAACAGTTAGTATTAGCAATGTCACACTGAGCTTGTCGAAGTGTTTAAAATTATATAAACCAATCAAACCAAAATATCAAAACCGTGAAAATTAATAAATCGTTTTATATAGTTTCTATTTTTGGATTTATCGGGCTGAATCTCCTTTCAGCCCAGGTAAATCCGGCTCTGAAACAAAAGACAACGGAATTTACCAACCCAATTATCTGGGCAGATGCACCAGATTTATCAATCACCAGAAACGGCGACGATTTTTTCCTGATAAGCACAACAATGCATCTGATGCCGGGAGCTCCGGTGATGCATTCCAAAGATTTGGTACATTGGGAAATGTCGAGTTATGTTTTTGATACATTAAATGACAATTCAAAATATGATTTATTGAACGGAACCGTTTACGGACGAGGACAATGGGCGTCTTCCATTCGCTTTCACCAAGGAAAATATTATGTTTTGTTTTCTCCGAATGATGAGCCTTTCAAATCTTATTTTTACGTTACCGACAATCCTGAAAAAGGCAATTGGAAACTCATCACAAGGACCAGGCATTTTCATGATGCGTCTCTGCTTTTCGACGATGATGATCGGGTTTATGTGTTCACTTCCAACAAAGTTTTTGAGCTGAGTCCGGATTTTAAAACCATTATCGGAGATCAGAACGGAACAGAAGTTTTTCAAAAAGATGCTTCTGAGACAGGACTTTTAGAAGGCAATCAGATCATTAAAAAAGACGGAAAATATTATATGATGATGATTTCCTGGCCGAGAGGTGGAAAACGCCGCCAGGAAGTTTACAGAGCCGATAAAGTTACCGGACCTTACGAGAAAAAAGTCATTCTTGAAGATAATTTTCTTGGATTTTCATACGCCGGACAAGGTGCTTTAATCGATGATAAGAACGGAAATTGGTATTCTCTGATTTTCCAGGACAGAAACGGTGTGGGAAGAGTCCCGATTTTGCTTCCTGTGAAATGGGAAAACGACTGGCCGATTTTGGGCGACAACGGAAAAGTGCCTTTAAAAGGTGAAGTTCCGTTAGCACCATTCAAACCCAAAAATCATCTGGTGGAAAGCGACGAATTTTCCGACAAAAAAATGAAAATCCAGTGGCAATGGAATCATAATCCGGTAAATTCAGCCTGGTCTTTATCCGAAAGGAAAGGCTTCTTGAGATTAAAAACGAGTAGAATAGTTGATAATCTTTACCTTGCCCCAAATACGATAACCCAAAGAATGGAAGGCCCGAAATCCAGCGCAGTGGTTGCTTTAGATGTTAAAGGAATGAAGGATGGCGATGTTGCAGGCTTCAGCGCTTTCAATGGTGATTCCGGGATTTTGTCTGTGGTGATGGAAGGTGGTAAAAAGTTTGTTGTTTTT
>CBFGVN010000441.1:0-3328 GCA_965651845.1 uncultured Chryseobacterium sp.
TTGGGCTTGTTTAATATTTTACAGGCTCAAAAACCCGAATTCAAGGCACCGGATTATGATGCCATTCAAAAAAATATTGAAGACAAAAATTCGGAATTTTACTACCCGAATCTTTTAAAGAAATTAAAGGCAAATGACACACTGATCACGGGAGACCAATATCGACATTTGTATTTTGGACAGACTTTCCAGAAAAACTATGCGCCTTATAAAACGGGAAAGAACTTTGAGGAAATGTCAAAATTTTATCGCGGTGAAGACATTACGGATACAGATATCCCAAGAGGGCTGAAGCTTTTCCGGGAAGCACTGGAAGAAAATCCGTTGGACCTTCGGGCTATGAATTATCTGGCATATTTGTATCATTTAACAAAAGATGAAATGATGGCCAAGAAAACTTCAATTAATTTTCAGGGGTTGCTCGGCGCCATTCTCAGTTCCGGTGACGGATTAAAATGCGAAACGGGCTTCCATGTAATTTCCGTCTCCCATGAATATGTTTTAATAAATATGTTCGAATTGGAATCCCAAGCTCAAAGCTATGACGGAAAATGCGATTATCTGCAATTTGAAAAGGATAAATATAAAATTCCAGGGTTATATTTTAATGTAAGCAAACTTTATGGGAGGATGTTCGATTAATCAAGTTAAAACTTTAAATTAGCTTTTTAATTTCTAAAAAATGACCAACAAAAACCATTGGGAAAACGTCTACGAAACCAAAAATCCAGATCAGGTAAGCTGGACACAGGTAAAACCACAGACTTCTTTGGATTTCATCAATTCTTTCGGGTTAAAAAAAGATGCAAAAATTATTGATATTGGGGGCGGCGACAGCAATCTCGTTGATTTTCTTCTGGAAGAAGGCTATGAAGACATCACCGTTCTTGATATTTCTTCAAAGGCCTTGGAAAGAGCAAAAAAAAGATTAGGAGAAAAAGCTGAAAAAGTAAAATGGATCGCAACAGATATTATTGAATTCGAACCAGAGGAAACCTATGATATCTGGCACGACAGAGCTGCTTTTCATTTCCTGACCACCCCTGAACAGATCTCAAAATATATTGAAATCACGAAGAAATCGGTTTCAGATTTTATGGTTTTGGGAACTTTTTCAAAAAATGGACCTACAAAATGCAGCGGGCTGGAGATCACCCAATATGATGAGAATTTAATGACCGAGTTATTTAAAAATAGTTTTGAACTTATGAACTTTATGGTTGAAGATCATATTACACCTTTTAATACAGTGCAGAACTTTATTTTTTGTATTTTCAATAAAAAACGAGTGAGATTATAAGAAAATAATAATATTAGAATTATTTCTTATTACTATTGAAAGAATTAGGTAGACATTAAAATGCAAAATAAAATCAACTAAAAATATACTTTTCAGTTTTTTTTTATAATTTTGCACAAAACACACAAATAATGAAAAAAATTCTCATGATTTTGTCATTTATAATGACAAGTACATTATTGTACTCACAAGATTCAATAAGAACTCATTCTCATATTATCACTAAAGATACTAAATTTGGCCTTGCTCTCAGTGGCGGCGGTGCAAAGGGATTTGCTCATTTAGGTATTCTCAGAATGATAGATTCTTTAGGTATTAAAGTTGATTATATCACAGGAACCAGTATGGGAGGCATCCTTGGCGGATTATATGCTATGGGATATAACGGTGACCAACTGAAAAAAGCAGTATACAGCACCGACTGGAAGCGCGTTCTCAGCAATAAAATCCCTTATAACAAGGTCAACATCAGTGAAAAGGACGAATACAACAAATACATTATGGAATTCCCATTCGTAAATGGAAAGCCCTCTCTGCAAAGCTCTTATATAGAAGGTCAATACATGTCGGAGGTATTGAATACCCTTACTTTCCCGGCTAAACATGTTAATGATTTCAGCAAACTTGCTATTCCTGTAGAGCTTACCTCCTCAGATATTGTAAATGGCGGATTGGTCATGCAGAAAAAGGGTTCCCTTCCATTGGCAATTCGTGCAACATTAGCTATTCCGGCAGCTTTCGCTCCGGTTTATATTGATAAAAAACTTTTGGTAGACGGCGGGCTAGATCGTAATTTTCCGGTACAGGAGGTGAAAAATATGGGCGCAGATTATGTAATTGGTGGATATACCGGATTCAGGCTTTTCACAAAAGAAGAAATCGAGAATCCGTTAAAGATGATCTATCAAACCCACGCTTTTAGCTCGGTTCAGGATTTTACAAAACAGAAAAAAATGACCAATATTCTTGTTGATTTTGTTAATCCTCTAAACAATTATACTACAAAAGATTTTAAAAACTATAAAGAAATTATCAAAATTGGGGAACAGGAAGCAAAAAAACATCTCCCAGAATTTGTAGCTCTGGCAAATGAGCAGCGTAGATTGGGAATTATATATAATCATCAATTAATAGAAGAAATAAAGAAACCTACTATAAAATTTACCTACAGCGAAGACAACGGAACTCCGCTGAGTAATCCTTCCGAAATAGAAGGCATCAGAAGTCTTATGAGCCTCAAAGAAGGGATTTATTATGATGCTAAAACAGTGAACCAGTCTATTGACAGAGTGTTTGGGATGAGAGACTACGAAAAGGTATATTACACCTATACAGATTCTCCGGAAGGACTGATTATGAATATTTTTGTGAAAAGAGCTAGACCTAGCATATTAAAGCTGGCTCTTCACTACGATAATGAACAATCTGTAGGAATCATTGTAAATTATACTTATAGAAATTATGCTAAGGCGAAACTGCGGGCATTAGCTACTTTGGATATTTCAGAGCGATTCAAGGCACGTCTTCAGATGCAGAAATTTCTCAACGACCAATACCGATGGTGGGTAAGCACAGAGGGTAACATTTCATTCCTAAAAAGTAACGACTTTTTAATACGGTTTTCTGAATTAGATACTAATAATGCCATCTTCTCCGACTATGTCTACAGAAATATTAAAGCAAATACAGCAATAAATTATAGCTTTAATCCCAATGCAATGGCATCTTTTGGTATAGAGTTCAATGCAGAAAGTTTGAACAGGTCTATTGACAAAATCGCACAAGCCATTACTGATATTTATAGCAAGAAAGTATATTATCATACCAATTTTGCCCTCTTTTTAAGATTAAATCAAAATAGTTTCAATTCGAGGTATTATGCAACTTCAGGAAATCATTTTCAATTGCTGGGTAAATATTATTTCGGGGACAAATATAATCTTTACGACCTGGATGAAATTCAGCCAAGTTTATATTCAGCCATTAATCCGGATGCTCCCTACTATACAAAACCTAAAAATCTTATCA
>CBFGVN010000442.1:0-3320 GCA_965651845.1 uncultured Chryseobacterium sp.
TTGTAGGAATAAAACTGTAAATTCTTGCATAGATTCCTACGGAATCACAAACTTTGTATCAAATTATATACTTTCAACTCTGCTTCAACTCTGCCGAGGATAAACTGAGATTTACGAAACGTAGTTCAGTTTTTTGCGAGAAAATATCCTCAACCATTTTAAGGAAAGCTTTACGATCTTGTGTTAAAATAAAATATCGGAGCAAAACAAACAGATTGCTTCGCTTTGCTCGCAATGACAAAATCCTTATTTTTGCATAGTTTAATGAAAGATTACTACTATTTTCTTGGGATTTCTCATGATGCTTCGGAAGAGGACATCAAAAAGGCTTATAGAAAATTGTCTTTAAAATACCACCCTGATAAAAATGAAAACGACGACTTCTTTGCTGACCGTTTTCGTGAAATTCAGGAGGCTTACGAAACGTTGAGCGATAAAAGCAGGAGACATTCTTACGACCAGAATTTAGAAAGTCACCAAAAAAGTTTCAGATATAATGTTCCGCCTTCGATTAAGACATTCACGGCGAATAAAGTTCATGCGAAAAAAGGAGAGGAGATCATCATCAGTTGGCAGACTCAGAATGCCGATGTGGTAAAAGTTTTACCTTTCGGATTGGAAAAACCTTACGGTGAAAGAACTTTTAAAATAACCGAATTTAAAGACGGAAAATTCCAGATTTTACTTCATGCGACCAATTCGCTTTTGCATAAAACGGTGGTTCAGGGAATTACGATTACCGAAGTTTTTGAAAACAATACAGAAAAATTCAAGGATAAAGCGGAAGAATTATTCAAGTCGCAACCGAGAACAGCTGCAAATCCGCATGGTCAGCCAAAAGTTGCGAGGATCATCGCTGGAATTATATTCTTGATTTTGGCGATTTATTTTTTAATAAAAAGTTTTGGGCATTAAGCCATTTTCTTCCTTCCCGGACACTTTTTACATCTTTTTCCTTTTTTGAATTTCTTGCAGCAGGATTTCTTATCACCACAATACATTTCTTCAGTATTCACAGAAAAAACAGGCGCCAAAGGTGGAACTTTGAAAGGGACAATCATATTCATGCTGCAAATATATTAATTTAGAATAAATATAGATAATAAATTTTAAAAAATAATATTCGCTAAAACACACTTTGTCAAAGTTTAATTCTGTTTACCATTTAATAAGTTTTAAACCCTTTCAGAGTTTTAAACTCTGAAAGGGTTCTCAAAAAGATGCAAACGATATTTGAAATATCGTTCAAAGTAAATCTCTTTTTACAAGAATCCTAATTTTTAAATAGAATCTTAAATTAGCTTTAAAAGTTATTTTTAACTGTTTTTATATTTAAATGGCAATAAAAACCTATTAATTTTGAATAAGATAGACTAGTTTCGCGATTTGTTTGTGATTTTAATTTAGTTGTACAATTTTCCAAAAAATCGTAATTTTACCAATCTTTTTTTACAAACAAAATCTAATATAAAAATGAATACAGAACAGTTTGTGAGCCGTCACATTTCCTTGAATGAAGCCGATAAACAGGCGATGCTGGAAAAAGTTGGCGTTTCAAGTATCGAAGAGCTAATCTCTCAAACCATCCCTTCTTCTATCCGTTTAGAAAAAGATCTTGAAATCTCAGAACCGCTTTCAGAATACGAAATGCTTATTCATTCGAAAGAATTGGCATCGAAAAATACTGACTATACAAGCTATATCGGTTTTGGATATCACAATACATTATTGCCATCGGCTATTCAGAGAAATATTTTTGAAAATCCGAGCTGGTATACAGCTTACACTCCTTATCAGGCGGAGATTGCTCAGGGAAGATTGGAAGCTCTTCTTAATTTCCAGACTGTTGTGTGCGATCTTACAGGTTTTGCATTGGCCAATGCTTCTTTATTGGATGAATCTACGGCTGCTGCGGAAGCAATGCACATGTTCTTCAACAACAGAACGAAAGATCAGAAAAAAGCCGGAGCAAACAAATTCTTCGTTTCAGATCTTGTTTTGCCTCAAACAGTTTCTGTATTAAAAACAAAAGCTGAAGGATTAGAAATCGAAATCGTAGAAGGTGATCATAAAACGCACGAGTTTGATGGCTCTTATTTCGGGGTTTTATTGCAGTACCCGGGTAAAAACGGAATCGTTTTAGACTATACGGAAGATATCGTAGAATATAAAAAATTAGATCTTCAGGTTGCAGTTGCTTGTGATCCAATGGCTTTGGTTAAGTTAAAATCTCCAGCTTCAATGGGCGCAGATTGTGCCGTTGGAACAACTCAGAGATTCGGTATTCCGTTGGGATACGGAGGTCCTCACGCAGCATTTTTCTCTTGTAAGGAAGATTATAAGAGAGATATTCCGGGAAGAATTATCGGGGTTTCTCAGGATATGTACGGAAGACGTGCATTAAGAATGGCTTTGCAGACGAGAGAACAGCACATTAAAAGAGAAAAAGCAACTTCAAATATCTGTACAGCACAGGTTCTTTTAGCTGTAATGGCGGGAATGTATGCTGTTTATCACGGTCCGAAAGGATTAAATTATATCGCTGATCAGATTCACTTTAAAGCAAATGCTTTGAAAGGTGGTTTGAAAGCGTTAGGATACGAAATCGTAGAAGAACCAATCTTCGACACCGTGAAAATCGTTATGAACGAAGATGAAAAAGGAAGATTAATGAGAATGATGCTTGATCACAGACTTAATCTGAACTATTTCACAGAAGGAATCGTAAGTGTTGCAATCAACGAAAGTACTACACTGGATAAATTGAATTATTTAATGGCTTCTTTCGCTCAATTTAAAGACAAGCAGACTTTCAAATTAGAGATTAAAGAAGGATACAGCATTCCGGAAGAAAACTTAAGAAAAGATGAAATCCTTACGGAAGAAGTATTCAACAAATACCACACGGAAACAGAATTGATGCGTTACATCAAACGTCTGGAAAGAAAAGATTTATCATTGACTCATTCAATGATTTCTCTGGGTTCTTGTACGATGAAACTGAACGCTGCAACTCAAATGTTACCGCTTTCCTGGGAAAATTGGGGAGCTGTTCACCCGTTTGTACCAGTAAATCAAGCAGAAGGTTATCAGGAAATGATCCGTGAATTGGAGAAAGATTTAGCTAAAATTACAGGTTTTGCAGGAACTTCTCTTCAGCCAAACTCCGGGGCACAGGGAGAATATGCAGGATTAATGGTGATCAGAGAATATCATATTTCGAGAGGTGAAGGCCACAGAAATGTAGTATTGATTCCTCAGTCTGCACACGGAACAAACCCTGCTTCTGCAGCAATGGCAGGAATGAAGATTGTTGTTGT
>CBFGVN010000443.1:0-3297 GCA_965651845.1 uncultured Chryseobacterium sp.
AACTTAAAGATGTTTTTTTGTGAAATTTATCCAGTCCTTCCATGTCTCCGTCTGCAAGATTTTTACTGATAATCGGAGCAGAAACATTAAATAATCCGAGCTGCGGGATAGAAATTAAAGAAATCAACGCATATAAAACAGCGTAAATCCCGTTTTCCTCCATTCCCATAAATTCCCCGATCATCAAACTATTGATCGCCAGATAATTTCCAAAAGTTCCTAAAAATCCGAAAAAGCTGTAATTAAAAAACTCCTTCCAGAAGCCATCTTTCTTGAAATAATCCGTGCTGAAATCCAGGTTTATTTTTTTCAGGGTATTGGTGTAATAAATGTATCCGAAAAGCATCAATGCAAACATTCCGAAGAAAAATGCAAAGGCAATATTTTGGGACAAAGCAAAATAGAAAAACAGGCAAAAAGCCCCGAGATTGGCTATTTTAGGAAAAAGATTGTCAAAAATATTAGAGACGACAATTCTTTTGTAATTGGAAGTATATTTATTAAAAATAGTGCAAAATGAAAGAATCAGAACCATCGGTAAAATGATTTCTTTAGCTTTCCATGCCTCTGATAATCTGAATTTTGGATAGAAATAGGGGAGAAGGAAAAATATTAATAAGAAAATAAGGAAATTAACAAAAATAACAAGCAATGATAAAGAAAGCATATTCTGTTCTTTGCCGTCTTTTTCCACAGTATGAAAAAATTTCACATTAGAATACGAAATTCCCATCACCACAAACGGAACCAAAAATTCTGCGCTGGGAAGGATGTAGCGCAGTTTTCCGTAGAATTCAAAATCATTCGGGAAAATGAAAATAGCGGAAATGGTACCCAACAAAAAACCCACATAACCAATAATGGAGTATTTGAATCCTTGTCTTGCTACTACACTCATGACGTTTTAATGGTTTTTAGGAATGAAAATTATATTGTTGATGTATTCTTGCTTATTTTTTTCGTCATTTATGTTTTTCAGGAGAATTTCTTCCGTTATCTTCTCAAGTTTAAAAGTGTTTCTGTTGAGGTATTTTGCTTCATATCCCCAGGATTCTACTTCCGAAATTTCATTCCAGATTGGGGTTTTGTGGTGTCTCTGTTCCATTTCGACCATTAATGTCGGGGCAAATTGTTCGATGACTTTTCTGGCGCCAAACAATGTTTTCATTTCGTTGCCTTCAACATCTATCTTGATGAAATCCAGCCTTTGGAAATGTTCTATTGCTGCCCAGTCGTCGAGTTTTATTACTTTTACCTTTTCGGTATGGCTCGTTTCTTCTCCTTTTTCTTTATAAGACGTGTTTAGCGTTCCTCGCGACGCAATTATTTTTCCGTTGATCACAGGAACTTTGAATTCCGCAGTAGTATTCTCGTCAGACAACGCCAGCGGAAGAATTCTCATTCTGGGAAATAGTCTTTTTAGTCGTCTGTAAAGCTTTTGGTTGGGTTCAAAACCTTAGATATGCTCATGATTCAGTTTATCTTCCAGCTGGTACAAAAATGTTCCTACGTTGGCGCCAATATCCAGAATCACAGCATTTTTAGGCAGATATTCCTTGATCCAGACCAATTCCGGTTCTACATTTTTAGCAGAAAAATTGTCTTTATTAAGGTTATTTAATTTCATAAAATATCTCTTTTTATAAAAACTCGGACTGATATATTGTAGTGTTTCTGCAATTCTTTGGTATAAGGACATTGTTAGCTTTTTGACGAACAGCAAATATAAGCAAAAATGTTAAACTAATGTTAAAATTATGAAATTGTAATTAATTGATTATCAGTGGTTAACAAATTTGCAGGTTTGTTCTTTAGAAGCTGTTTGACTTTGTTGAATTATATTTTTATTGTTTTTTAAGGAGCTATTTCCCGCTATCATTACAATCTTTTTTTTCAAAAAAGGATTTCCATTACTATCGGGGCTAGGAAATGATGCTGTTTTAAGACCACCCCGTCAAAAATTCATTCTGAATTTTCGCCACCCCTCCAGAGGAGGGGAATTTCTGCGTGTTAGTTTAGGTACAAAAGCGGTGTATTCAGAAAATCATTCAAAGGTTTCATCAGCTTAAAAACTTTCGCTAAGTTTTTTACAGCATTTTTGTCTAAAACTTCTTCGTCTTTTAACGAATATACCACAATGAAATTCTTCAGTTTCAGGTATTCACTCATTGGATCTTCTTTTTCAAAGCCCTGCGGAACTTTTTTCAGTTTGTCATCCTGATCCAGTTCGGGAAAATGTTTTTTGAAATCCTTATTGTTTAAAATAGTAAGAAATTCTTCTCCATACAACGAAATCTCTTTTCTTATTTCTTTTAATACAGCAGATTCTGGCATATAGATTCCTCCGGCAATGAAAGATTTTCCGGGTTCCAGATGAAGATAGTATCCGCCTTTCTGACTGCCTTTTCCCATTCCCAAAGATGCCCCAAAATTGGTTTTATAGGGAATTTTATCCTTCGAAAACCTTGTGTCACGATAGATTCTGAACAATGATTTTTTAGCGTCTATTTTTCCCAGTTCTTCATCAAATTCAGACATTTCTCTGATCAGGTCTTCAAGGAAAGAAACGATATTTTCCTGAGATTCTGTATAAAGATTTTTATTTTCTGTAAACCATTCACGGTTATTATTTTTAGTCAATTTCTTTAAAAACTCGAAAACTTTTGGAGAAAGTATTGCCTGCATATTTTTTTATTTTAATCCAAAAATAATTAAAAGTTTCATGCAACCCAATTTTTACTTATCCCAATCTCATAATCATAAATGAAAACTTTGCAAAGTTTAAAAATGAAGACAATTATTAAATTAAAAATAAAAAAAATATGTTTTTTCTGCGGAAATTACAAAAGGATTGTATGTTTTGAATGTTAAATTATTGTTTCCGTAATAATACTTTAAATGTAATTCAAATATTAATTGTATCTTTGCAAAAATTTTAAAATATTTAATGAATTTATTTACGGAAACCAATTTAAGTCCTGATATTCTTAAGGCAATTGGCGAACTGGGCTACGAAAGCCCGACAGAAATCCAAAAACAGACTATCCCTTTTATTCTTTCAGATATTCGCGACTTGATCGCACTTGCGCAGACTGGGACAGGCAAAACTGCAGCGTTTTCGCTTCCGATTTTGGATATGATTGACGATACGAGTCGCAAAATCCAATTATTGGTGCTTTGTCCGACACGAGAATTATGTCTTCAGATTGCTAAAGACATAAAAAATTATTCTAAATACATGAAAGACATCAAAACTACTGCAGTTTATGGTGGAAGCAGTATTGTGGAACAAATGAG
>CBFGVN010000444.1:0-3265 GCA_965651845.1 uncultured Chryseobacterium sp.
TTTTATATTTTTCGCTGTGTGAGATTTTTTATATTTAACCAAATCTTCCGGTGTGCCTGCGAAAACAAATTCACCAACGTGTTTTCCGGCTTCAGGACCAATGTCGATGATATAGTCTGCACATTTGATGATATCAGGCTGATGTTCAATAACAATCACCGAGTGACCAAGATCGATCAGAGCCTGCAATGATTTCAGCAATTTCTGAATATCATGGAAATGCAGCCCCGTTGAAGGTTCATCAAAAATGAATAATGTCTTATCTGTCGTAACACCTTTTACAAGGAATGATGCCAGTTTTACACGCTGAGCTTCACCTCCGGAAAGGGTAGAAGAGCTCTGTCCCAGCTGAAGATATCCCAAACCAACTTCCTGCAGAGGTCTTAATTTGGTTACGATTTTTTCTTCATGATTATCTTTAAAGAATTCCAAAGCATCATCTACCGTCATATGAAGAATGTCGGAAATATTTTTCTCGTCGTACCTCACTTCAAGAATTTCGTTTTTGAAACGTGTGCCTTTACAAACTTCACACTCAAGTTCGATATCAGCCATGAACTGCATCGAAACATTAATAACCCCTTCACCTTTGCATTCATCACATCTTCCGCCATCGACGTTGAAAGAGAAATGTTTCGGTTTGTACCCCATCATTTTCGCAACTTTCTGTTTTGCAAACAAATCTCTGATGTCGTCATAAGCTTTAAGATACGTCACCGGATTGGATCTTGAAGATTTTCCGATCGGATTCTGATCAATCAATTCAATATTTTTAATTAATTTTTTCGGGAAATCTACAGCATCATAATCACCTTTTTTACCACCCATTCCCAACTGAATCTGAATGTCGTTCGTAAGGATTTCCTTCATTAAAGTAGATTTTCCACTTCCTGAAACTCCGGAAATCACGACCAGATTTTCCAACGGAACATCTACATCAATGTTTTTAAGGTTGTTTTGTCGGGCTCCTTTTATATTAATCCATTCTTTGGCGCTTCTTCTCTTTTTCGGAACTTCAATTTCCAGCCTTCCCGTAAGGTATTTCGATGTTAAAGTATCTGCATTTTTAAGGTCTTTATAATCTCCGGCAAATACCAGTTCACCACCAAGATAACCCGCTTCCGGACCTATATCAATGATGTAATCTGCGGCTTTCATTACGTCTTCATCGTGTTCTACAACAATTACCGTATTTCCAAGGTCGCGAAGATTCAGCAAAACTTCAATTAAATTTTCCGTATCTCTTGAGTGAAGACCAATCGAAGGTTCATCGAGAATATAAATAGATCCTACCAACGAACTTCCTAAGCTTGTCGCAAGGTTAATTCTCTGGCTTTCACCACCGGAAAGCGTATTTGAGGTTCTGTTTAATGTTAAATATCCTAAACCTACTTTCAATAAAAATTCTAGACGGGTTGTGATTTCGTATAATAATCTTTTGGCAATTTCCTGATCGTGTTCGGAAAGCTTTAAACTATTAACCATAGGGAAAAGTTCGTCCAGAGGAAGCTCGATCATCGACTGGATATTGTGTCCGTCGATTTTCACCCAGCTTGTTTCTTCACGTAATCTTAAGCCTTCGCAGGTAGGGCAGAGTGTTTTTCCGCGATATCTGGAAAGCATTACACGATACTGGATTTTATATAAATTCTCTTCAAGCATTTTGAAGAAATTATTGATCGATGGGAAGCTCGAACTTCCGTCACCTTTCCAAAGATAATTTTTCTGTTCTTTGCTTAATTGATGATAAGGCTTATGAATAGGGAAGTCTCCGGCTTTTTTAATGAAAGCTTTTTTCCATTCGCTCATGCTTTCTCCTTTCCAGGAAACAACGGCATCTTCAAAAATGGATAATGTTTTGTTGGGAACGACAAGATCTTCATCGATTCCGATTACTTTTCCGTAACCTTCGCAGGTCGGACAAGCACCGTAAGGATTATTAAAACTGAAAAAATGAACATTCGGCTCAAGAAATTCTATACCGTCAAGTTCAAATTTATTTGAAAATTCCTTGATTTTTCCGGTATCAACATCTTTCAACGAGCAATATCCTCGGCCTTCGTAAAAAGCCATCTGTATAGAATCTGCCAAGCGCTGAAGGAAGCTTTCATCTTCCTCATATGAAAAACGGTCGATCACAAGATTGATTTCCATTCCTTTTTCCGGAGTAAAGCCAAAACTTTCCAAATCCTCGATTCCTGCTACATTTCCGTTGATTTCCAGTCTTGTGAAACCTGCCAGTTTTAAGATATTTAAATTTTCGCCAAAATTAGCAATATCATATTCCAGCGGTGCTGTCAGTAAAAATGAAGTATCTTTTTTTGATGCTTTAATGAAATCTACCACATCGGAAACTGAATCTTTCTTCACTTCTTCACCCGAAACCGGAGAAAATGTTTTCCCGATTCTTGCGAAAAGAAGTTTCATATAATCATAAATTTCCGTTGAAGTTCCTACCGTAGAACGTGGATTGGAAGAAATTACCTTCTGCTGGATCGCAATAGATGGAGCCAGCCCTTTAATATCATCTACTTTCGGTTTTTCCAGTTTTCCCAAAAACTGACGTGCGTAAGAGCTCAGACTCTCTACGTATCTTCTTTGTCCCTCCGCATAAATAGTGTCGAAAGCCAATGAAGATTTTCCGCTTCCGGAAACTCCTGTGATGACGATCAGCTTATTTTTCGGGATGAGTACATCGATGTGTTTCAGATTGTTAAGATGTGCATTTTTAACAAAAATCTGCTTCTTTATATCTATATCTGTTGTATTAGCCATAGTAAAATTAAGACTAACAAAATTACGAATTTTTGGTGGATTTTTTATGATTTAAATTAAACACAAATTATACGAATATTTTCATGAATAAGATGACTGAAAATTTGAGATTTTTTGCACTTTAATTCTACAAAACAACCCCAATTTGAATTTAATAATGTTAAAATTAAAAATTATTTTTATTCACTTTACATCAAATAATTGTTTTAAAATATTAAACAAGATACAAGTGTGATAATGAAAGATTCCTAATTACAGCCTTCTTATTTTACCGAAAATTAAACAATTTTCAATCAAAGAATATTATTTGTTGCATATTATTAATTTTCAATGTTAAATTTTAGATTTTTTATGTTAATTTGTGAAGAAGGTATTGTTTTGTATTTTAAAAATATTTAAAATTGTATTCATAAATATGTAATATAGAAATGAGAAAATTGATCAGAGATCTAGTTACACATTTAATGAGAAAAAGATAAAGAAATTACTA
>CBFGVN010000445.1:0-3262 GCA_965651845.1 uncultured Chryseobacterium sp.
CTGCATTTTCTTTCTCATTAAATTCATTTTTAACGGAGTTTTTTGCACTGATTAATCCTGTAACTCCAAAGGCTACTAATAAAATTACTTTTTTCATTTTTGAATGTTTTAAGTTTAATAGTTAATTTTAGTTATACAATTCCCGACATGGAATTGTCGCCGATCGGCAGTTTTATTTTTGTCGTGCGCACAAACAAAAAACATCACTTGCGTTTCTGATGCAAACATAAAATCATTAATCACCAAAACTTGAATTTTTTACCCTTAAACTTTTACTTAAATTACTAAGGGTAAGTGATAAGGGTTTTAAACTTATTGATTTATAGAGTGTTATTCTATAATGGTGTTTTTATATATCTTACTTATTTTATGTATTTCTTTCTTGTTTTTTATTTCAATTTTCCTGTAAATATTAGATAGATGGGTGGATAATGTTTTCTCCGAAATATTTAACATCTGGCTGATTTCAGAATATTTTAAATTCGGATCTTCCAAAAGCAATTTTAAAACTTCTGTTTCTCTTGTTGATAATTTTTCGAATGGGATTGTTTTTTTCATTTCCTCTTTTCGATAAGGATATAAAAAATAATCGGTTGAAATAATAAAAAAGCCGAAACTAAAATATGTTTGTTCAACAAATTGATTATCACCAAATAAAAGTATTGTGATAGGTAAAGATAAAAGTCCAAAAAAACTTAATATTCCTGTGAAATCATGAATTTTAAAAAGTGTTTTATTTTGAGTTTTTATTTTTTCAATTTGTTGTTTAACAACAATTATAATTGCTAACATTAATAATGATAAAATAAAACTTAGAAAATAAGTTCTTGAAGTTTTTAATGAACCAGTAATTGTGTAGGGAAGGATGAATAAAAATAGTAAAGTTAATGCTACAAACATTCCAATTCCACTAAATGAAAATCTTTTAAAAAAGACTAAATCATATTCATTTTTTATGTAAATAAAATAATGAACAGCAACTGCTAATCCGATAATCCAGGCAAAAATGTTCTGAGAAATAATATTAATTTCAAAATTTTTATCAGGTAGTAAACCTTCAATTAAATTATATAATAAACCTGAAATTATTAAAAATAGAAACTTAAAATAATAAGCCCTATCTCTTCTTTTCCAAACAAAAATAAGTTGAACGGAAATTATTACAAGTAATAGTACAAAAATCAAAATGTAGATAAAAGTACTTAGACAAATTTCCGTATTAAACATATTTCAAAAAATAAAGGGGATAATCTAATTCGAAAGTTTCATGAAAAATTTCGAATCTATTTTGGGTATAAAAGGCTCGATTTTCGGGAGTTGTGGTTTCAATATAAATGAGTTCACCACTATAAACTTCTAACGATTCTTTTAGTAGCTTAGTTCCAATTCCATTTCCCTGTTCATTTGGGAGAACAGCCATAAGCCATAGATGAATAAATTTTTCTTTTGGATGGAAACTTGCTAAAAGTTTTTCCCTTTTTAAAACTTTAAACATATTATCTATTCCAACACAGGTAAATAATAGTTTTAATTCTAATAAAAAATTCTTAATTCCGGAACCTTGTTTGTCAAGATATAAAATACAACCTTTACCATCATCACTTATAAAAACATTGCCAAATAACATAGATTTATCAAACTGAAATTCCATTAATGATTTCAATTTCTTGTGTCTGTTACCAGATTTATTCACAACAAAATTTATAGAATTGGGAATGAGAACATTAATAAAAGCCTGACACAAGATATCAACGACTTTCTCCCTATCTTGATAGGTAGCTTTTTTCATACATTTTTGTTTTTCCCAAATATATGAAAAAAACAATTATTCTTTTTAATTTTTATATTGATAATCAGTGCTTTGGATCGTATTTTGTAATGTTGTTGAATTGTAGTAAAATATTTATCGATAATCTTAAATAACAAAAAAGCATCCCTAAAAAAGGATGCTTTTCAATATATATTTTAAAATATTAAGCTAAAATTCTCTTCACAGCTTCCTTCACAGCAGCTGCATCGATTTTATATTTCTTCATCAATTCAGCAGGCGTTGCAGATTCTCCGAAAGTATCGTTTACGGCTACGAATTCCTGTCTTGTAGGTCTTCTTCTTGCCAGCATTCCGGCAACAGATTCTCCTAAACCGCCAAGATAATTGTGCTCTTCAGCAGTGACGATTTTTCCTGTTTTTTCAACAGATTTTAAGATGATTTCTTCATCCAATGGCTTAATTGTATGGATATTGATCACTTCACAAGAAATACCTTCTTTTTCAAGCTCATCAGCAGCTACAAGAGATTCCCAGACAAGGTGACCGGTTGCAACGATTGTTACATCAGTTCCTTCCTGAAGCATAATTCCTTTTCCGATCTCGAAAGGCATATCTTCCGGAATGAAAACCGGTACAGTTGGTCTTCCGAATCTTAAATATACAGGACCTTCATAATCTGCAATCGCGATGGTGGCAGCTTTTGTCTGGTTGTAGTCACATGGGTTGATAACCGTCATCCCGGGAAGCATTTTCATCATCCCGATGTCTTCTAAAACCTGATGAGTCGCACCGTCTTCTCCTAAAGTAAGCCCTGCGTGAGAAGCACAGATTTTTACATTTTTTCCGGAATAAGCAATTGACTGACGAATCTGGTCGTACACCCTCGAAGTAGAGAAGTTCGCAAAAGTACCCGTAAAAGGAATTTTTCCTGTGATGCTAAGACCTGCAGCAAGCCCCATCATGTTAGCTTCAGCAATACCCACCTGGAAGAATCTTTCTGGTGCTTTTTCAATGAATTTCTCCATTTTCAAAGAACCGATAAGGTCTGCACAAAGCGCTACAACATTAGGATTTTTATCTGCCAATTCAGCTAATCCGGCTCCGAATCCTGAACGCGTATCCTTTTTTTCTGTATATGTATATTTCATTTTTATTGTATTAATCGAGATGTTAAGATATTAGTAATCAGCCGGAGCTTCTAGGTACAATTGCTTGAATGCTGTGTCTAACTGCTCATCATTAGGGGCTTTACCATGCCATGCATGAGATCCCATCATATAATCTACTCCATAACCCATTTCTGTATGAAGAAGGATGGCTACAGGCTTCCCTTTACCAGTTTCTGTTTTTGCTTTCTCAAGGATTGCAATTACCGCTTCAAGATCATTACCATTCTTTTCTTCTAAAACAATCCATCAGAATGCCTCCTGTTGGGGAAGAAGATCTCCCAGGCTTAATACATCATCTGTATCTCCGTCAATCTGACGTCCGT
>CBFGVN010000446.1:0-3243 GCA_965651845.1 uncultured Chryseobacterium sp.
GATTCCACTTTGTTCAGCTGGCAATTCAAGAGTAGCTTTGTCTGAATCTACTTCAGCGATAGGTTGATCTTTTTCTACATAATCACCATCTTTTACAAGCCAAGTTGCGATTTCAACTTCCGTAATTGATTCGCCCGGTGAAGGAACTTTCATTTCTAAAACTGACATATCGTATTTTTTATTTTTTTATTTATTATTTCTTTTTGACTTTAAGAAAATAGATAAAAGATGAAAGACTAATTTCTAACCTCTAATTTCTAACTTCTAATTTTTATTAAGCTGTTACAGGTCTTTTTATAGGAGCATCGTTTCTGTCGAATACTCTGTTGATCACTGCATTTTGGTTTTTCTCAAACATTTTGTGGCTACCAGGAGCTGGAGCACCACTTGGAACCGGAGCAATTACCTGGATTCCCGTATCTCTGAAGTTTCTCAGGATATAAGACCAAGCGCCCATATTTTCAGGTTCTTCTTGAGCCCAAACAAGCTCTTTTCTGTTTTCATACTTATTGAAGATCGCCTCGATTGCATCTGTCTGAAGCGGATACAATTGTTCGAATCTTACCAATGCAATATTTTCAGCGTTTAATTCTTCTTTTTTAGCTAATAATTCGAAGTATAATTTACCTGAACAAAGAACTAATTTTTCTACTTTTTTAGGATCTGCAGCCGGATCATCCAAAATTGGCTGGAAGGAACCATTTGCAAAATCTTCCAACGGAGAAACCACTTTCGGATGTCTCAATAAAGATTTTGGACTCATTATTATTAACGGCTTTCTGAAAGACCATTTCAATTGTCTTCTCAACAAATGGAAATAGTTTGCAGGAGAAGTGATGTTTGCAACCACCATATTTTCATTAGCACAAAGCGTTAAAAATCTTTCCAGTCTTGCTGAAGAGTGTTCTGCACCCTGCCCTTCCGAACCGTGAGGCAACAACATTACCAATCCATCCTGGATTTTCCATTTTTCTTCTGCAGCAGCCAAATATTGGTCTACAATAATCTGAGCACCGTTTACGAAGTCCCCGAACTGCGCTTCCCAGATCGTCAATGTATTAGGAGAAGCCATTGCATATCCGTAATCAAATCCTAAAACCCCATATTCTGAAAGGTGAGAATTGTACACATCGAATCTGTTTTCAGAAACGTGTCTTAACGGGATATATTCTTCCTCTGTATCTTCCGTTTTTACTACGGCATGTCTGTGAGAGAATGTTCCTCTTCCCTCGTCTTGACAGGAAATTCTTACGTTGTGACCTTCAGTAAGCAATGTAGCATACGCCAACCACTCTCCTAGTGCCCAATCTAATGAATTTCCTTCGATCGCCTTGATACGGTTTTCGAAAAGTCTTGTAATTTTATTAATGAATTTCTTATCAGCCGGAAGTGTTGACATTTTAATTGCCAATTCTTTTAACTTAGCCAAGTCATATTTTGTATCAACAGGTAATTGAACCGCACCTTTTTTTCCGATCGGATAGTTTGTCCAGTCTTCTGCCATAAACAGATCCATTACATTTTTCTCGATTTCTTTGGAAGCATCAAAGTCTTTATCCAAAAGGGCTTTGAAATCTGTTTCCATTTTAGCGATCAGATCATTGGAAACAACGCTGTCTTTTAATAAAAGATCTTTATAAATCTCTCTTGGGTTCGGGTGTTTTGAAATGGTTTTATATAGATTAGGCTGAGTAAATCTCGGCTCATCACCTTCGTTATGCCCATATTTTCTGTATCCCAATAAATCGATATAAACGTCTTTACCGAATTTAGCTCTGAAATCAGCCGCAAAATGGATCGCGTGAACCACTGCTTCGGCATCATCAGCATTTACGTGCATTACAGGAGATTCCGTAACTTTTGCAATATCTGTACAATAAGTAGAAGATCTTGCATCCATGTAATTTGTTGTAAACGAAACCTGATTATTCACAACGATATGAACCGTACCACCTGTTCTGTACCCTTCCAAAGTCATCATCTGAGCCACTTCATAAGCAATACCCTGTCCAGCGATCGCACCGTCTCCATGAATGACGATCGGTAAAATTTTAGAATAATCTCCTTTATATTTATCATCTACTTTTGCACGGCAGATACCTTCTACAAGGGCAGCAACCGTTTCAAGGTGAGACGGGTTCGGAGTAAGGTTAATAGAAACTTCTTCT
Source organism: uncultured Chryseobacterium sp. (assembly GCA_965651845.1). Taxonomy (GTDB): domain Bacteria; phylum Bacteroidota; class Bacteroidia; order Flavobacteriales; family Weeksellaceae; genus Chryseobacterium. The sequence continues at coordinate 2,169 of CBFGVN010000446.1, forward strand.
CCCGAAGCTGTTTTGATTTTTTTAGATGAACCCAAGTGATATTTTACGTCACCGGAGAATACATCTTCTTCGAATTCTTTACCTTCAAATTCTGAGAAAATCTGCTTGTAAGACTTTCCGAAAATGTTTGTAAGAACATTCAATCTACCTCTGTGAGCCATCCCTAGCACAACCTCATCTACACCCAGCTGGGAAGATCTTGAAATCAACTGATCCAAAGCAGGAATCAAAGTTTCACCACCTTCCAAAGAGAATCTTTTCTGACCAACAAATTTTGTATGAAGATAATTTTCAAATGCTACAGCCTGATTTAATTTTAATAAAATCTCCGTTTTTTCATTTGCTGAAAGACTTGGATGATTTTGGTTTACCTGAAGCCATCTCTTAATGAAATCTTTCTCTTCAACGTTGTTGATGTGCATATATTCAACACCGATAGAATCACAATAAATTGTTTGTAAACGAGTAACAATCTCCTGTAAAGTTGCAGGCTCCTTGAAACCGACTTCTACCGCTCCGTTGAATTTTGTATTTAAATCCGATTTATCAAGACCGAAATTCTCGATATCTAAAGTCGGAGTATAATGTCTTCTTTCTCTGACAGGGTTTGTTTTTGTGAACAAATGCCCTCTCGTTCTGTAAGCCTCGATAAGGTTTACTACTTTAAATTCTTTTTTGATGTGCTCCGGAACCTCTCCGTTTGCTGCCGCCTGAGCAGCTTGTTGTACTGCAGGAGCAACATTGGCTGGTGCCTGAATATATTGGATGTTTTCGTCGTCACCATAGTTCTCTAAAGCAAAATCGAAGCCCTGAAAGAAGGCTTTCCATGATGGTTCTAAAGAATCCGGGTATTTTAAGTACTGTTGGTATAAATCCTCAATTAACTGAGAATGAGCTGCGTTTAGGAATGAAAATCTGTCCATTATTACAGTTTATCTATTATTAAAATTTATTTGTAGAATTAATCTTCAAATTTAATAAAAAAAACCGAGTTAATACAGCCTGAAACCGTTAAAAAAAATTAAGAAAAAAAGACAAAACACTTTCTTTTATTACAGATTTATTGTAATATAAA
>CBFGVN010000447.1:0-3236 GCA_965651845.1 uncultured Chryseobacterium sp.
TATGAATCTCCCCATTGTTTTTATATTTACTAAAATAAATGAGTATTAAGCATTATGAAAAACTTCAATGTACATATGTTCAGGATCTAAAATTTCTTGAAAGTCCATTCTAAAACGTGATAATCTCCTTATTCAAATTTCATTATCTTTTTTTCCCATTGGTTATAATTCCTGAATGAGAAGATAAGTGCCGGAACCTTTATCAGGAGAGAGGTTATTTGAATTAAATCTATAAATATTAGTAGACGGATCCAGGGGAGCATTACCGTAGACTTTAATCTCTTGAGGAATATTCGAAGTTTTGATTATAAGTTTGGCAGGAATTACTCCTCCATCATTGGCTGTTTCTGTACTTGATTCCTGATATCCTGCAATATTCACCGCGTTTGTAAAATTGGGAACAAAACGATACTTCAGCCATTGTCCGTCAGGTAATGTAGACGTGAGAAGCCAGTTTATATTACATTCTAGTAAGAAGGTTCGGTTTGGTGGCAAAGTAATCCCTCCTGTTGCTGATATGCTAATTAAATTGGCATTAATTCCCCCTTGATTTACCCAAGGTATGTCTGTGTATGGACTTTGCCACGTCTGCCCTGAAGGAACACCAAGAAGTGCATAAATTTTCTTTGCTTCAGTTACTGCTGTAGTAAATTTTTGCCAAACACTACCATCAAAATAATAAAATCCTATATCATCTATATTTATAGCCGTCCCTGCTTGCGAGCCAGTGGAAATACTGTTTACATATATCAGGGTAGATGTAGGAGTATTTATCATGTTTTGTGCTCTCATTCTGTCTACCCGGGGAATAAGCAAACCATCTACATTCGTGAAACCTCCCGAGGAAAATTTAGCTCTGATATCAACTGTTGAAGTTGGATTAAAGGTATTGAATCCTACCTGTCCAAAGGTAATTGTTCCGATGGTCAAAATAAAAATTGTTAATAAATGTTTTTTCATGTTTGTTATTTTTAGAATCTAATTGAAAAATTTTCAAATTAATTATAGAATAGCTAACCACTTGTTTTTCAAACATAAAGGTTATTCTCCAAAGGTACCCGGAATGAGTTTTTCTAACAAGAAGTAGTTTTTACATTTTACGAAAATGAAAAACAAAATCAAATCAATACACTGATTATCAATAGATTAATTATTAGATTCTATGCACGTACCACATCTTTCGGGATTATGATCCTTTTAGTAATTTTTGTAACTTTCTGCAATAAACATCTCTGATAACCATGATTAAATATTTGCTGAATCTAGAATATTATAAATCAATGTCCTTTCTATTCTTTTTTTTGCATGTGCTATTAGGAGCTCAAAAATATACGATCCAAAAAATTGACAGTCTGCAAAAATATGAAGTAAAAAGATTGCATGACATCGGTAATCTTGAAGGAAAAATTTTATTGGAAAAAAAACTTATTAAAGAATCACAAAAATTAAAATATGATGAAGGAGTAACGAAAGGCTACATAAGCATAGCTTCGACCTTATGCGGACTTTCGGAAAATAAAGAAAGTTTTGAGCTGTTGGAATATGTAAGTAAACATAAAAAGATAAATGATAAAGAATTGCTTGCCAAGTTGCATCTTGTGTACGGAAGAAATTATTATGGATTAGGATTATATGAAAAAGGAATATCAAGTTTTAATGAAGCAATACGACATGCATGGGAAATTAAGGATGAAAAGTCAAGGGATAAGCAGCTATATTATATTTATGAATGGAAAAGATCCAGTTTCGAGCAGCTCGGTATGAAAGATTCTGCCAAGGTGATGGAACGCAAATGTATGAAATCTCCTATTCCTATGCTGTTTATAGAAATTGCAGAGAGACATATGGCTTCGAAAAAACTAGATTCTGCGGAATATTTTTTAAATAAGGCCACAATATTGGCTCAAACAGCTTCTATAGAAGCAAAATCGAATGTACTGCGAGGCTATGGAGAACTATACCTGGAGAAAAAAGAGTACAATAAAGCACTGGAGAGTTTTTTTAATTCCTTGAAAATGTCGAAAATGTCCGGATTAAAAAACCGAGACCGGGATACTTATAAACTTATAGCCGAAACCTATAAAAGACTTAATAATATTCATAAACAGAATGAATACCTCCAAAAGTATTCGGATCTGAACGACAGCCTTAGCACTAATCAAAGGAAAGCATTGGCTATTCCTATTGAAATATTAACCAGTCAACATGCTGAAAAAGAGAAAAATAATAAAGCCAGATCAAATTATCTTATTGCATCGATTATTTTGATAAGCATTGCAATTATTGTTATTACTTTCAATATCAAACAGAAATTTCTAAGGAAAAAACATAAAAATGACATCCCGGAAAAACAACCGAATACCTCGGATGATGACATTATTCAACTCGCCATCAATGATGACCCAACCTTTATGATGAAATTCAGAGAACATTATTCTGAATTTTACAACAATATGACGATCTCTTATACAGCACTTACAGTCAATGACATGAAATTCATTGCTTATGTCAGACTAAAATTTTCCAATAAAGAAATTGCCCAATACGGAAATATGTCAATACGTACTGTAGAGTCAAAAAAATACAGGCTTCGTAAAAAATTAAACCTGTCTCCCGATACGGATTTTAATCAGTGGATATGGAATCAATAACTTTATAATTAAGATTTAGAGCAATTTTACGTGACACTGCGGCTGCACTTCACTGCAATTTATTCAATTGAAAATCAGCACGATATTACATGCAGTGCAGATGCAGTGCATGTACTTTTTGTATGATGATTACTTTTGTGAATAAATTTCATAAAAAATTAATTTCATGTTAATAATTTAAATGAAATTGAAAATAAAACATAAACACACAAAAAAAATTATTTTACGAATGAAAAAAACGATTGTCTTTCCAGGGATTATTTCTCTTGCTATTATTCATAATTAAAATGATAAAGTAGGAATTAATACAACACAGCTAAAATTTACTTCGGATCTAAAGTTCATGTAAAGTGATACAGCAGCATTTTCTGAGTCCTTTTGTACAGAAAATGCAGTGATCACATATCATAGAAAATCAACAACTTCCGGCAGCAAGACAACTTCTTGTGAACATTTTCTATGGTATTGTGCATGTATACAGGCTTCAACAACAGATCTTCTTATGACGGTTCTAGATTTACCCTTTTGGACTTTAAAAAGTCGAAACATATGATCGAATTAAATAAAGAAATTAAACATTTAAAA
>CBFGVN010000448.1:0-3234 GCA_965651845.1 uncultured Chryseobacterium sp.
AAATTAGTTTAATCTGTGCAAACTGTTCGGATTCTTCATTCCAACCATCATGCCTAATCCTCACTTTTTCGCAATCATCACACCATGCCTGAAAATCCTCGTCCTCATCAAGATCCATTCCTTTGTACGTTTCAAAAGCTTCATGAAATCCTTTGGGTGAATTGAGGTCTAAATGCCCGCAGACAAATGCAGGTCTGGAATTTCCATGTTCCCTACATTCAATAGTCTTTTGCTTTAGCTGCCTTACTTTAGATGAGCCCACTTCCTCAATACCCATAATAAGCATAAATTTCTCCAAGTCATCAGTATTTACTTTATAGACGCCAATGCCGTGTAAAAAGTGCTGACAGATTCCTGCAAGCTCCCAACAATCATATGCATCCGCTGAAAATGTGCCTTCAAACAGTTTTTCATAACTGTTCTCAAATCCGAACTCTTTAACGCTTTGAAGAAGATTCCTGCTTTTCTCAATTGAAGACTTATTAAACCAGCTCCACATCCAAGTGCTTGACTTAGTTGAAAAGGTGCCAATAGGAATATAATTGAAGTAGATTTCATCATTACCGTCATTGTATAATCGTAACAGCTCTGATTCGCTATCATAGAACCAACTATCATAGGAATTGATGTTGTATTCCTCAGTAAAGCCTTCCTGAACTTTCATAAGTTCCTGGCATTTGAGCTGGCTAAATTCCTGATAATTCATTTCATATTCTTTTGTTAATGAGCCACGGATCTTCCTCTTCATCTTGAGAAATTTCAACTCTGCCATTTTCCATTAAAAATCTGTAATCAAATGGTAATGCCAGGTATTTCAGAATATCCGGACGGTTAAAAGCGACATGGTGAAAGTGAACTGTCTTTAGAGATTCAATATTATCGTCATATTCATCAGTAATGAGCCACCAGCCGGACATATGTTCCGGTGATTCGTACCTGATGGCCTCCAAGTCCTTACCTTCATAGACTCCATCTGAAATAACCACCATTTGATTGAAGTTAGGAAACATTGGGAGCAGACCATATTTTGAACATAATTCTGATTGACTTCTGACAACGGAAATTGTCAGATCACATCCTTTATTGAAGTCACTGCCGTCAGCGTTTACTTCGTATAAATCAAACTCGTTTTGTTCATTGATTTTAAACTTCAATAGCCAGGAGTAATAAGCTATTGTTTGATTTTCTACTATTGTTGGATGATTCCCGATAATATAGTCAATCATGTACCTCATAACTTCCACATAATCTTCTTGCTGATGAGTTCCGAGATTTATTCGAATTTCTCTCCCAATAAAATTGGTCAGCCCTTTTGTAGACAAATAGCTTTCATGTAGTTCTATATCAAGTTCTTTGTATTGTATTTTCATTTGATTTGTGTTCTATTAAAAATAGCGTACCAATTGATACGCTATTCAGCATTTTTAATTTGAAATTAGTTATTCTATTTTATCTAATTCTTCACGTAGATCTCTGCTAAATTCTTGTACATTCACTACAAAACCAGTCCGATTATAAACAGGAAAAACATTTAATAGGCAATTTTTTTCAACGACAAAATCTATGATTTCATTTTCCAAATCATCTAAGTTTAATTCCATTACTTCATATTTCTCCCACCCATTGATCTTGCATAATTCAACATATTCTTTATCACTCCATAGAGGAAACAATAGATGATTATCCAATTCTGAAAGGATATATTCCGAGTTCTCGTCAACCAATGTAAAGAAAACCTCCCAATCAGCTACTTTTTTAATGAAATATTTATATCGTTCAAATGGTATCAGCGCAATCACATTTTCAATTTCTTTTGGATTCATTATATTATTTTTCATATTTTTCAAAATTCCAGTCTGTTCCAATTTCATCTCTCCAAGCATGACTCCCATTTTCTATTGAAAGAATATCTTTAATACTTTTATCGATTTCTAAAATTTCTTCAAGGCTTACAACTTTTGCATCCTCTTCTGAAATACCTTCTTCTTTTCCAAAAAACTGCCAATCTCCTTTTTCGTCCTTGAAAACAGATACAATAGGCGAATTATCTACTAAAACAAATTTCGTTGTTATTACTGCCGTGCTTGGATTATCAATTTTATTCATAATTATTTATTTTTTAAAGATTAGCATATCAAAATGATATGCTAATCTATTAATTACCAAGAATACTTATCTCGCTTTAAATCCCATAAGTTATTTATTTCGTTTTCTTCCAAAAAGTCCTCAAAGCTATTCCACCCTTTTTCTTTTATCAATTCTGCTTCATCTTGAAATATTGGTATTATTAAAGGAAAGACAATATTTTTGTCTGATTGCAACTCCTGCAAATCATCATCAAAATAAAAAGGCAATGTAAAATATAATGAATTCATTTTTGTTTCTGAAGTCATTGTGAAATCAAACGATAAGACATCACCTCTTCGTACACCTTTTTCATTATCAATTAAATATTCCGCAAAACTCGTTAGAAAAGAAGCTATTTCATTTTCATTATATTTTGCCATGCAAACAAAAATAAATTCATAATAATAATCGATAAAATAACGGTTCATTCCGAGTGTAGAGTATGTTCTAATATTTTCAAAAGGAATATTATCATATAATGCAATCGTTACATTATATTTTCTATCATCAATATCTGCACCTCTAGATATTTCACCGATGTACTTTTCTAAATGTTCTATTACTTGCATCTAATTTTGAAATCTTGAGCCATTATTTCCTGCAACACGATTACAACTTTTACATTCTAATTCAACGCCCGTATTTTGAAACATGACCCATTTCTAAACGTAATCTAAATAGCCGATTTTCTATTAATATCAAATATGTCAATATCTTTCTCCTGAAATATATCTTCTAATGCCGATGTACCATTTTCCATTTTATATTCGAGTTCTTTATCAGAAATTGGAATACACAAAAGCCAATGCACAGTTTTCGTTTCAAGTTTCAATGGTTCTAATTTATCCTCCCATAAAAAGGGTGATGTAAACATAATATGTTTCATCTCGTAAGCTTCATAGTACATTTCAATAATTCTCATAAATACTGAACCTGGTTGACATTCCCAACCACTATTTGTAATATAAAAGCCCGATGTGGAAAGAATATCAGCCAACATATTGAATTCTGTATATCCACCAATTAAAAGCTCTATCGCAATGTCTTTAAAGCTATTATCATTCATTTCAATTTCCTGGCCCGCGCCGAACTCAAGCAGTTCGCTGA
>CBFGVN010000449.1:0-3233 GCA_965651845.1 uncultured Chryseobacterium sp.
TAAATGCTTTCTCTTTTTCTAAAGATATAATTTTTCTATTGCAAATCTAAAGGAGGTTCTCGAAGCATCTCTAAACAATGAAATAAAAACAAACACACAATATGAAAATCGCTATTCTCGGAGCCGGAAATATGGGCTTATCTTTCTCAAAATCATTTTTGAAATATGAATTGATAAAGCCTGAAAACCTTCATTTAATTACAAGAAATCAGGCTAAGTTTTCCAAAATATCAGAAGAATTTCCAAAATCTAAGATTTCAACTTTTGATGAGGTAAAAGAATTGGATGCCGATTTAATTATTATAGCTGTAAAACCTCAGGATTTCCAACATGTTGCAGAAAATTTTCAGTTTACATTAAAGGAAAACCAGATGGTTTTGTCCATTATGGCCGGAATTAAGATCGAAAAAATTCAAAAATTATTAAGCCATCCTTTGGTTGTAAGAGCCATGCCAAATTCTCCCACCCTTCTAGGAATGGGAATCACAGGATATACTTCTGCTGAGGGCATTTCTTTCAGTCAATTAATTAATATTGAAAGACTTCTGAACTCTACCGGAAGATCGGTTTATCTGGAAAATGAAGAATTGCTGGACGGCGTTACAGCTCTTTCCGGAAGCGGACCAGCTTATTTTTATTATATCATTGATGCTATGATCAAGGCCGGAATTGAAATGGGAATTGAAGAAAATCTTTCCAAACTTTTCGTAAAACAAACGATGTTGGGTGCTTACCATTTGATTAATAATTCTGACAAAAATTTGGAGGAATTAATTCAGGATGTGGCTTCAAAAGGCGGAACAACTGAGGCTGCTTTGAAAACTTTTAATGAAAATAATCTGAAAGACATTCTGAAAAATGGTATTCTGAACGCAGAAAAGCGTGCTAAGGAATTGAATGGGTAATTTTAAACCATTAAGGAAATTTAAGAAGTTAAATTTTATGAAAAATTTTATCCAACAAAACATATAACGTTCTTTTTGTCATTCCGTAGGAATCTAAACTAATTTGTTGGAGATTAAAAATGTAAAAATTAAAGCTTAGATTCCTACGGAATGACAAACTTTATGAAAAAACTATAATCTTGTATTTCAGGCAACCCAACTTCTCAATCTTTTTTCAACAAACTTCTTCATCAAAAATCCTAAATACACTCCGAAAGTATTCAGAATAATATCATCTATCTCAAAAATTCCCATTCTTGTAAAATACTGAAGAGCTTCCACAATAAAAATTATTGAAATAAAAGAAAAAAGTAAAGTTTTCAGATTATCCAATTTTGGAAAAAACCATCCCAAAAAGCCGAAAGGAATGAACATCACGATATTTCCCAAAACGATCATCACAATATCTTTCCAGGAAATGGCACCTTTGATGAAATTGATCGTAGAAATGATGGGCTCCAAAGTCAATAGATTATCATCATACTGAAACCTCCCCATCCCCAAAAACATGAGGTAGAGTAAAAACAAAGTATAGGGAACAATAATGATTTTATAAAATTTCTTTAACATCAATTGCAAATTTATTCATTTCAAAAACATTAAATTTGTATGTTAAATTAATTTAATGAAATACGTTTTACTTACGCTCATTTCTGCGATGCTGTTGTCCATCTCATGGCCGACTTACGGTGTTCCGTTTTTTATATTTTTTGCCCTTGTTCCGCTTTTGATGATGGAACACGGAATCTCAAAATTTTCAGGCTACAAAAGAAAAAGCTGGATGATTTTCGGACTTTCCTATTTGTGTTTTGTGATTTGGAATACAGTAACAACAGGCTGGCTGTATGGCTCTAAAAACCCTGACGGAAGCCATTCTCTGATGGCAGTTTTATTTCCGGTCTTGGTTAATTCTCTTTTGTATTCTCTGGTTTTTCAATGTTACCATTGGTACAAAAATGCGCAGGGAACATATTGGGGATTAGGGTTTTTCATTGCCATCTGGATGAGTTTTGAAAAATTTCACCTCGGATGGGAACTTACCTGGCCGTGGCTGAATCTTGGAAATGTATTTTCCGATTATCCAAAGCTTATACAATGGTATGATACATTGGGTGCAACAGGCGGAAGTTTCTGGATTTTACTCATTAATATTTTAATTTTCTACACGGTAAGAACCTGGGAAGCGGGAAGAAAAAGAAAGGATTTAATTAAAAACTCTTCTATTGTAGCAGGATTCATCATTATTCCCATGATTATTTCCATTATTAAATTTAATAGTTTTAATGAAAAACCTATCGGACAGGTAAATGTTTTAATGCTGCAGCCCGACCTTGACCCGTATGCTGAAAAATAGACAGCTTAACCATAGAAAATGATCTTCTGAGCCTTGCCGAAAGGAATTCAAAAGGGAAAATCGATTATTATATTGCCCCTGAAACTGCACTTCCGGGAAGAGGTTCTATTTCGGAAACGGCTTTTGAAAAGAGTTTAATTTTAAATAATATTAAAAATTTTCTGTCAAAACACCCCGGTTCCGTTTTCTCAACAGGAATTTCTTCCCATAAATTTTATACAAGCCAGAACAATTTACCAAAAGAAGCTTATCAACTGAATCAGGGACTTTGGGTTGAAAGTTTTAACTCTGCCGTTCAGATTATTCCAAATCACAAAGTGGAAGTCTATCACAAAGGAAAACTCGTTCCCGGCGTTGAAATTTTTCCTTATATGAACTATTTAAAGCCCATTTTAGGGGATGCCATGCTTAATCTGGGCGGAACTGTTGCTTCTTTGGGAACCGATAAGGAACGGGTTGCTTTTTCCAATCCTTACAATAAAGGAAAGCTGGCTCCTATCATCTGCTATGAAAGTATTTATGGCGAATTTACGACCGATTACGTAAAAAAAGGAGCAAATTTCCTGGCCATCATGACCAATGACTCATGGTGGGGCGTCACGGAAGGGCACAAACAGCTTTTATCGTATGCAAAGTTAAGAGCCATCGAAACCAGAAGAGAAATTGCACGTGCTGCAAACAGTGGAATTTCTGCTCATATCAATGCAAAAGGTGAGATTCTTGAAGATACTTTTTACGGAGATAAAACCACTTTATTTGCAAAAGTGAATCTTTACGACGGCATGACTTTCTATGCAAGATCCGGAGATTTGCTTTCTAGGTTTTCCATCTTTGCACTGGGATTTTTGTTGTTTTACTTTTTGATTAAAAGATTTCAGAGAAAAACGAAGAAGGCGTAAAAGGTCGTGAAGATGGATGTTGGAGGCTGGAAGTTG
>CBFGVN010000450.1:0-3226 GCA_965651845.1 uncultured Chryseobacterium sp.
ATTTATATATCAAATTCCAAAAATGTTCAGATTGAAGATATTACGGTGAAAAATTCACCTTTCTGGAGTACACATTATTATAAAAGTGAATTTGTAAAATTATTAAATCTTACGATTTTAGCTCCGAAAGCTCCTGTAAAAGCGCCTAGTACAGATGCTGTGGATATTGATGCTTGCACGAATTTTTTAATCAAAAACTGTTACATGTCCGTTAACGACGACGCTATTGCCCTGAAAGGCGGAAAAGGCCCGAAAGCCGACAAAGCCCCGGAAAATGGCGAAAACAGAAATATCATTATTGAAGACAACAATTTTGGATTTTGTCATTCTGCACTGACTTGCGGAAGTGAATCGATCCACAACTATAATATTATTTTCAGAAATTCCACGGTGAAAGATGCGTCAAGATTATTGCATCTTAAAATGAGACCCGACACGCCGCAGCATTACGAATACATGACGCTGGATAATATCAAAGGAAACGTAAAAACTTTCTTATTTGTAAAAGGCTGGAACCAGTTTTTTGATTTGAAAGGAGAAGAAGCACCGAAAAGGAGATTAGCAAATAATATTGTTTTAAAAAATATCGACATCAGCTGTGAAACGGCTTTCGATATTGAAAAATCTGACCTGTACCAGTTGAAAGATTTTACTTTTGAAAATGTAAAGATTAAAGCTTTAAAGGCTGAAGAACAGAACTTAAATGCGATTGAAAATGTAAAGAAAAAGAATGTAAGCGTTACCAAAGTAGCTTCTCTCAACCGATCATACGATAAAAAAGACGATTCCGACGAGGGCAAAAAATAATGAATTATTCTTTCAAAATATTCTTTCTGTTATGCTTATGCTCACAATTGCTGCATTCTCAGGGTAAGGAAATTCAATTCCTGAGCGGGACAGATTCTGAGCATACAAAAGAATGGGATTTCTGGATAAATGGAGGCCGGAAATCGGGAAGCTGGAACAAAATTCAGGTGCCTTCTCAATGGGAACAGCAGGGATTTGGCTCCTACAATTACGGCAGAGACTATGTCACCTATGGCAAAAATTTTAAATTTAATGATGAAGTAGGTTTATACAAATACAAATTTCAGGCTCCAAATTCGTGGAAAGGAAAAGCCATTAACATTGTTTTTGAAGGTTCAATGACCGACACTGAGGTGAAAATTAATGGAAAGCTTGCCGGAGCAATTCATCAGGGCGCTTTTTATGAGTTTAAATATGACATTTCAGATAAATTAAACTTTGGAAAAAACAATATCCTGGAAGTTAAAGTGTCTAAAATGTCTGCCGACAAATCGGTAAATAATGCAGAACGTCTTGCTGATTATTGGGTTTTGGGAGGTATTTTCCGTCCGGTTTATCTCGAAGCTGTTCCTAAAGAAAATATTTCCTGGACAGCTATTGAAGCCAAAGCCGACGGAACTTTTCGTTCGAATATTTATCTAAAAGGAATCGAGTCTGTCAATAATTTAAAAGTAGAATTATTTGATGCTAACAATATTCTGATCGGTGAATCTCAAGCTAAGATTGAAAAAGGAGATACTTTAAAAGAAATTCAGTTTTCCGTTAAAAATCCGAAACTCTGGACAGCTGAAACGCCTCATTTATACAAAGCAAAATTTACTTTAAATAAAAATAAAAGAAGAATTTATCAGTCCGAAGAAAAATTCGGTTTCCGAACCATTGAAATCCGAAAAGGAGACGGAATTTACATCAACGGAACTAAGGTTAAAATGAAAGGCATCAACCGGCATGTCTGGTGGCCGGAAACCGGTCGTTCCGTTGCGAAAAATATTGATTTAATGGATGTTAAGCTTATTAAAGAAATGAATATGAATGCCGTTCGCTGTTCGCATTATCCACCCAATAAATCATTTTTAAAAATCTGTGATTCTTTAGGATTATACGTGCTGGATGAATTAGCAGGCTGGCAAAAAAAATACAGCACTGATGTCGGAAAAAAGCTTGTGAAAGAAATGGTTACAAGAGATGTAAATCACCCCTCGATCATTTTTTGGAGCAACGGAAACGAAGGCGGGCATAATTTTGATCTGGACGCAGAATTTGCAAAATATGACGTGTCAAATCGTCCTGTCATTCACGCGCATCACAAGCCGGGAAATGCTTTCAACGGGATCGATTGCAACCATTACGAAGATTATTACAGCACAAAAAAAATCCTAGAAGGTGAAAATATCTATATGCCAACCGAATTTTTACACGCACAGGATGATGGCGGCGGCGGAACTTCTTTAGCCGATTATTGGGAACTTCACTGGACTTCCAAAAAAGGAGCAGGAGGTTTTATCTGGGCGTTTGTAGATGAAGGTTTAGTGAGAACAGATTTCAATAATCAGATCGATGTAAATGCCATTAATGCACCGGATGGAGTTGTGGGTCCGCATCGTGAAAAAGAAGGAAGTTTTTATGCGATCCGCGAAATTTACAGTCCGGTAAGAATTGATTTAAAAAACTTACCCAATGATTTTAACGGAAATATTCCCATAGAAAACCGTTATCACTTTACGAATTTGAAAGATTGCCAGTTTGAATGGAAATTAGTTAAGTTTAAAACACCTTTTTCTTTAGAATCAGGTTTTGATGTTATTAAGACAGGAAAAATTGAATCACCCAATATTCAACCAACGGAAAAAGGAAATATCAAATTAAATCTTCCTGCAAACTGGAAAGAAAATGAAGGATTATTATTGACGGCAACTGATATTTTTGGGAAAGAAATTTATACATGGACTTGGAAAATTGTTTCTAATGATGAAATTTCAAAACAGTTTCAGAAGACTTTAACTAAAGAATTTCCGGTTTCTGTGGCTGAAAATGATTCTTTAGTTATTTTAAAATCAGACGAAAAAGAATTTTCAATCGGGAAAAAAGACGGATTATTAAAATCAGTGATACTCGATAAAAAAGGGAAAAAAATGACCTTCCGAAACGGACCTGTTTTTGTGAATGGAACAATGGAATTATCTTCCATAAAATCTTTTGCGGAAGGCCAAAATCAAATCATTGAAGCAACTTATAAAAACGGAAATAAAATAATCTGGAAGCTAAATCCTGACGGAATTTTAGAGTTAAATTACGAATACGCACTTTCAGGAGATTATCCTTTCGCAGGTGTAAATTTTGATTATCCTGAAAATTATGTCATCAGTGCAAAATGGTTGGGAAAAGGTCCTTATCACGTGTGGAAAAACCGTACTCAGGG
>CBFGVN010000451.1:0-3198 GCA_965651845.1 uncultured Chryseobacterium sp.
CAAACAAAATTAATGCTTTGTTCACGTACGCCTGAGCAAATTTCGGGTCAATAGAAATCGCTTTGTTCACATCGGCAAGTGCTTCCTTATTTTTCTTTAATTTGTAGTAAACATCAGCTCTTCCGCTGTATAAAAGAGATTCCGGTTTTTCTGCAAGCAATTGATTATAATCTTTCAAGGCTCCTTCTAGATCACCGCTATTTTTTTTTAGATTTGCCAAACCTGTTCGGGCATAGATATTATCAGGTGCAAAGCTTAAAATCTGATTTAAATCTTTTGCAGCAAGATCTTTTTTACCCAAGTTTTCGTAGACTTTAGCTCTTGTCAGGTACATATCTGCATTTTCAGGCTGCAGTTGAAGTCCTTTATTGAGATAATCCAGAGCGGCCTGCTTGTTTCCTTTCTGGCTGTGAATAGAGCCCAAATTGGCATATACAGCAGCAGACATAGGGTTTGACTTTAAGGCGGATTCATACGATTTAAAAGCTAAAGAAGTTTTCCCCAATCTTCTCTGCGCTGTTCCTAAATTATTGTAATATTCCGACTGAAGCTGTTGAATTTTTTCACTCTGCGCTAATTTCGAATACTGTTCCTCAGCACATTTGTAATCTGCTTTCTGAAAACATTCTTCGGCGATTTTTTTGTCTTGTGCGTGAAATGGTAATGAGGAAAAAGCGAGTACTAGAAATAATAAATGTTTTTTCATGTGGTTATTTTTTGCTTATTGATTACTTTTTTGGCGAGTGTACCGAAAATCACTCCCAATAAAGTACCAACAAACGCCCCTACCAAAATATCTATCGGGAAATGCACTCCTAAATAAATGCGGCTATAAGAAACAATTACAGCCCATACAAATATAGCATAAGGAAACCATTTAAGGTTATTTTTTAATAAAATAGTCAGATAAGTTGCCAAAAAGAACGTATTGGAAGCATGAGCGGAATAAAATCCGTACTGTCCACCGCATTTTACGATTCTCATGTGATGCTCAAGAGTTGGGTCGTGACAAGGTCTCAGTCTTTCTATGCCATGTTTGAAGATACCGGCCACCTGATCAGAAATTGTGACACCAATGGCTACAAATATTAATATAAAAACTAATGATCTTAGTTTATAATTTTTGAATAAAAAATAACAGAAAATAATGTAAAGCGGAACCCAGATCCACGTACTGGAAATCAACATCCAGAATTGGTCAAAAGAAGAGCTTCCCAAATTATTGAGAAACAAAAAGACTTTCTTATCTTGCTGAATTACTTCTTCCATCAATTATCTGCTTACAGGACCTTCATAAGTTTCATCCTCAGAAGGTTTTGGTTTTGGAGGTTCATTCGACGCCTGTGGCTCGGTAAGAATATCTTTTTCGATATTTTTCATCGGATTAAAATCTTTTGCCGCATCCTTCACTTTCTCTATTTCACGTTTGATTTCAGAAACAGGATTATCTGTTTCCTTCATGATCTCAGTTTTAATATCTTCCACTGCGCCACGCATTTTCCTTACGCCTGATCCCAGGTCACGCGCAATCTGTGGAAGTTTATCCGGTCCGAATAATACAACGATCGCCACAGCAATCAGTGCCATTTCTCCAAAGCTTAGTTCCATTTGGTAAAATTACGAAAGATTATACAATTGTATGATGTTATATATCAATTTTAAACAAATTTTAAGAAAAGGGGTCGAGGTTCGGGTTTTGAGTTTCGGGTCGCGGACTTTTGAGATACGAGGTTCGAGTTGTGAATTATAAGGTTTCAAGGATTTTAAAGTTTCTCTGTTTTTAGGAGCTATTTCCAGCTTTCCACTGTATCTTTTGAGTTACGGCCTCCGCTTTGCTCCGGCCGCAACTCAAAAGGATGCCGTTGCAATCTGGGCTAGGATTTTTGTCGTTTCATCATTTTTTCAGATTTTGATTGACCATTTATTTGTCCTGGAAGGATCTCAGCTACAGAATTCAAAAACCCTTCGACTGCTTCGCGCTCAGGGTGACAATGTCAGATTATCCCGTATAACTGAAAGTCTATTATTAGAAAATCATCCTGGAAGGATTTCAACAACTCAATTCAAAACCCTTCGACTGCTTCGCGCTCAGGGTGACAATGGCTTATATTAACGACGGACGTGGTGTGAAAGTTATTATTCCGCTTTGAAACCATTGGAAAAAATTCATCATAATTTAAATAACAATTAACAAATACTTAATTCCCGTCAAAATGATTTAACTTAACTTTCCATTCATTAAAAGATGATAAAAATTTAACATTATATTCTTTCAAACATTATATTTCCAACAGAACGGGACATCAAATTGATGTCCCGTTTTGCATTTTATTCTATGATATCTTTCTTAGGATGTTTTTTCTGAAAAGCATAATAAGTAATCACCACGCTGATAGCCATTAAAATAAAAGCCAAAAAAAACGGCGCTCCGGAAAACTTAAATGGAGCTTCGTCATGCGTGAAGAAGTAAAATAAATTCGTCATCATCGGAGGTCCGATAATGGAGGTTGCACTCATTAAACTCGTCAATGCCCCCTGCAACTCCCCTTGTTCGTTGGAAGGCACACTTTTCGTAATCACCGACTGAAGTGCAGGTCCGCAAATTCCGCCTAAACAGTAAGGAATTAAGAATGCAAACATCATCCAGCCTTGTGTAGCAAAAGCGAAAAGCAACATTCCGATAGCATAAAGTGCCAATCCGTAATAAATACTTTTTTGTTCACCCAATCTTGGAGTTGTCCATCGAATCAATCCTCCCTGAACGATTCCTACCAATAATCCAACAACACCTAAAGAAATTCCTACCATTCTCTCCGTCCAGTTGAATTTATACATCGTAAAAAAGCTCCAGTTACTCTGGACGGCATGTCCTGCAATATAAATTAAGATCAATGAAACAATTAACCCAGAAATTTCGGGATGCTTACCTAAAAATTTAAATGACCCGATCGGATTTGCTCTTTTCCAATCAAATTCTCTTCTTTTATCTTTATCCAAACTTTCCGGAAGGATGAAATATCCATAAAGGAAATTAAGCAAACATAGTCCGGCTGCAGCATAAAAGGGAACTCTTGATCCATAATGCCCTAAAACTCCACCCAAAACAGGCCCGATAATAAACCCAAGTCCAAATGCGGCACCTATTAAACCAAAGTTTTTTGCACGATCTTCATCCGTAGAAATATCAGCAATATAAGC
>CBFGVN010000452.1:0-3184 GCA_965651845.1 uncultured Chryseobacterium sp.
ATCTGCATCATGCTGAGATTTCAGCTCCAGGAATTTTTCTTTAGCCTGAAGATTTTTCTCTTTCTTTATCGACTCAGCTTGTACGTTAGCTTTTTCTATAAGGTTTTCGGCATTTTTCTTTGCATCATCTATAATAAATTTTGCTTTAGTATTCAGCGAACTTCTAGAGAAAAATATCCCTATCACGGCACCGATTACTAAACAAACAACGCCGATTATAACTTCTATCATAATTTATATTGAGTTTTAATTGTCTTCACATTATAAAATAAAAAACCCACAATAATCCAGAGATTGAGAGTAAACTCCTAATCAACACGATTTGAACTGATTTCCACTGTCTGTAATCCGGACGGAACCGGCACGCCATTCAATGGACATTTGTTCGGTAATTGTTTAGCGTTGAGTTTACCTTTAATGTGTTAGAATTATTGTAGGCAGTTTGTCGGGAAAAAAAAATCTATTTCCCTGTTTCATTCAACGATTGATTGATTTTTGCTAATCTTTCGTTGGTAGAATGTATTGTCTTTTCGTAGTTTGCAGACACCACTTCGGCATTTGTACCCAATTTCAGAGCACACATCGCCAAAGCATCCTGTTTGTCTCTCACATCGAAGTTTTGTTCAAAATCTTTAATCATATTCTCAATTTGCTTCCCTACTTTACGCAGAGTTTCTTCCTCTGCTGCCGGTACGTTCAGCGGATATACCCTTCCTGCAATGTTGATGGTTATTCTTCTTACCTCCATTATAATCCACTGTTTTGAAGCTGAGCAATACAGAAATCTATTTCTTTTACCAACCTGTTGATGTGATTTTTCATCAACCTGTTGTGTTCAGGATTTCCTGATATTGCTGAATAAAGTTTTATATTTTTTTGTTCTTCTGCTAATACCTGACTTTTCTTTCTTTCCTCATCATATTTCTTCTTCAGCTCTTCATGCTCTGTATGCAATTCTGAGAACTTTTCAGTAAGATTTTTATAATTTTTTTGTAATAATAAAATCTTTTTCTCTAATTCTGAAAAATTGTTTTCTAAATCTTGAAGCATTTCAGGTTTGTATATTCTAACTAATAGCAAAAATAACAAAATATTAATACTAACAAAAATAAAACTCCCTATATTTTGTAATGGCAACAAAAAAAGGAGATACAAAAGCATCTCCTTTATTATTTTTAAGCTGAATTCTTATTCAAATTTAAGAACGAAAAACACCGCTCTGGTCTGTAAAGTAGACATTGCTGCCGTCCAGTATGGAGGGGTTGTTGCATTATCTGCCACGATCTCATTGTTCATGATGAAAGTACCTCTGATGGCAGGCGTTAATTTAAATTTATTAAAGTAAAACTGGACACCCATCTCTGCAGACCACGCAAAGTTGTGCGTCGTAGATCTGAAAACCTGCTGAAGGTTATCATCACTAGAATCTGAATTCGACTGAAGGTTTACAATGTAGTTTACCCCAGCAGCAACATAAGGTCTTGAATTGTACCATCTGTTTCCATGAAATTCCAATAATACAGGAACATCCACTAAGGTGGTTTTAATCTCTCTTACCCTGTCGTTTTCTGTCAATGGTCTTGGAATAAAGGGATCATTCGTTAAAGTTCCGGCAGCATACTGGTCGTTTGATTGTGTATTGAAAGTCAATTGTCTCTGACCAAATTGTAACCCTGGTTCTAATCTTAAGTCTAAATAATCGTTCAGTCTCCATTTTGCGATCAATCCGGCACCGAAACTGTAACTTTCTTTAGAGGTAACAAGATTCTGATTATTATTCATACCATATCTAGGATTCAAAACGATACGGTAGTCTAGTCTGTTGCCATTCAAATAAAAACCCCAACTGAATTTCTGCTCGTCAAAGTCTTCCAACTTATCCATTCTGTTTCGAGTTCTAAATTGCGCGTTTGCCAAAACTGCAATAGTTACTGAGGCTAAAAGTGCTTTTAATAAAAATTTATTCATAGGTTACTTTGTTGCTTTATAAATTGTGGCTATACCTAAACTTAGTTTTTTATATTCAACTTTTTTAAATCCTGTATCTAAAAGAATTTGTCTCATTTTTTCCCCGAAAGGGAAAGCGTTTACAGAATCCGGAAGGTATGTGTATGCCCTATTATCTTTAGAAACCAGTCTGCCGATGGCAGGTAATATATTTTTGAAATAAAACATATAAAATGGTCCCATGAAACCCTCAACCTTTGAAAACTCCAGTATATAAACACTCTTGTTATCCTTTACAACTCTTCTTAACTCTGCTAAACCTTTGGTAAGATTTTCAAAATTCCTTACTCCAAATGCAACGGAAACAGCATCGAATCTATTGTCCTCGAAAGGTAAATTTTCTGCATCCCCCTTTTGCATGGAAATTTTGCCGTCTAATTTAAGTTTTTTTATTTTAATAACGCCAACATTTAACATTTGTTGCGATAAATCTAAACCAATTACTTTTGCACTGGTTCCTTTTTCTATCGTAATTGCTAAATCTCCCGTTCCTGTAGCCACATCCAGCACTTCCTGCGGATTGTCATTTTTCATCCATTTCACCAAAGTATTTCTCCACAAAACATCTATTTTCATGGACAAAACATGATTCAGAAGATCATATTTTGGTGCAATATTGTCGAACATATCCTCTACCTGGCTTTTCTTTGTAGCCTCCGAATTGTAGGGCGTAACTTGGTTTATATCTTTTGTCAAAACTTAAAACTTGAAATATTCTTTATAATAATTAAGATAATCTTGCTTTCTGAAGATTTTTGATCTGGATTCTACCTGTTGGATATTCTTGATGATTTTGTCATAATCTTCATCCACATTATAGTAAAAATCGTCTGTAAACAGCTTATTGAAGTGTTTTGCACCTCCATAATAGGTTTTTCCGTCGATCACAGTCTTATCAAGCGCCAAAAGTAGTGAATCTTTTTTAAGGTTGTATCCATAATATTGATCATTAATGTAATAATCCTGATGGGCAATGTTGATCAGTCCTCGAATTTTATTCACCTCAAAAACAGAATCGTATAATAACTTTTTATTTTGGTCAAAAACTTTAATAGAATTTTTACCTTTATTCAAATCTACCGTAACAGTTTGCCCTGCAGCGATAGTTCCTTCCGGGCTGTTATTAATTTTATAGTAATAAGTATTGGGAGTAGGATTATCTACTACATAATAGTTC
>CBFGVN010000453.1:0-3176 GCA_965651845.1 uncultured Chryseobacterium sp.
ATCTTTTTTTTCAACTCAACACGAAAAGAGACTGCCCTTTTGAGACAGCCTCTTTTTTGTAAGTAAATAGCAGGATGTAATAATGATTTGTTATTTATATATCGTTCAATCCAGCCGAATTGTTGTTGCAATTAATGTTAATAAAAATCCGTTCTCACAAATCCTTCTCCCAGCCTCCAGTTTCCTTCCTTGTATTAAAATTAAAACATCAATCTCATTTTCATCTCTCGCCGAAAAACCGTATTTTTGCATATCTAAAAGTAAAAGAAAAGAATGAATTCCTACAAAAATCCATTGGAAGAGCGCTACTCCAGTGAAGAAATGTTATTTAACTTCTCACACAATAACAAATTCCGTACTTGGAGAAAGCTTTGGATAGCTCTTGCTGAAATCGAAAAAGACCTCGGTCTTGAAATTACAGACGAGCAGATCGCTGAGTTGAAAGCTAATGCCGAAAACATCGATTATGATAAAGCAGCAGAATATGAGAAAAAATTCCGTCATGATGTAATGGCCCACGTTCACACGTATGGTGATGTGGCACCTTCAGCTAAAGGAATTATCCACTTGGGAGCTACTTCAGCGTTTGTAGGAGATAATACAGATTTAATTCAGATTCGTGACGGACTTTTAATTTTAAAGAAAAAGTTGGTCAACGTAATGAAAAATTTAGCAGATTTTGCTATTCAGTATAAAGATTTACCAACTTTAGGGTTTACGCACTTCCAGCCGGCTCAGTTAACGACCGTTGGAAAGAGAGCAACACTTTGGTTACAGAGTTTAGTTCTTGATATCGAAGAGCTTGATTTTTTCTTAGAAACATTGAGATTCAGAGGAGTAAAAGGAACAACCGGAACTGCGGCAAGTTTCCTTGAGCTTTTCAACGGTGATTATTCTAAGGTGAAACATTTAGATAAAGAATTGTCAAAAAGATTCGGTTTCGAAAAAGTTTTCGGGGTTTCCGGACAAACTTATGACAGAAAAATCGATGCTAAAGTGGTGGCTTTATTAGGAAATATCGCTCAATCGGCTCATAAATTCACAAACGATTTACGTTTACTTCAAAATCTGAAAGAAATTGAAGAACCATTCGAGAAAAACCAGATCGGGTCTTCTGCAATGGCGTACAAGCGTAATCCGATGAGAAGTGAAAGAATCGGAGCTTTGGCGAAATACGTAATGTCTTTAACAACAAGCTCGGCGATGGTAGCTTCAACACAATGGTTTGAAAGAACATTAGACGATTCTGCAAACAAGAGATTGACCATTCCTCAAGCGTTTTTAGCGGTTGATGCGATCTTGTTGATCTGGAACAATATCATGAACGGAATTGTTGTATATCCGAACAGAATCAACAAGCATATTATGGACGAGCTTCCTTTCATGGCGACAGAATACATCATCATGGAAGAAGTAAAAGCTGGCGGAGACCGTCAGGAAATCCACGAAGTGATCAGAGTTCATTCCATGGAAGCGTCTAAGCAGGTGAAAGTGGAAGGTAAAGAAAACGACCTTATTGAAAGAATCCTTAATGACGATTCACTAAAATTAGATAAATCAAAATTGAAAGAAGTTCTCGATCCTAAAAATTTTATAGGTTTCGCACCAATTCAGACGGAAGAATTTATTACCAATGAAGTTCAGCCGATTATTGACGCAAACAAAGATTTGATAGGACTAGAGGCTGATCTTAAAGTATAATATCGTATGCAGTCTTTTCGGCTGCATATTTTATTTTAACCACACCAATCAATATGAAAAAAGTACTTTTAATCATATCATTGATTCCAATACTTTCTTTTTCTCAGGGGAAAGAAGTCCTAAAGTATTTTAAATCGAAAGATTCATTGGTAGGAGTGAAAAACCAAGACGGTAAAATCATCGTTCCTGCACAGTTTAAAGTTTTTTCTTATTTAAAAGACGGAGAATTGGTAAAAGGAGAAACCATTTATTTTGATGGTGATAAATATGATGAAAAGCCGGGAAAAAATGAATGGGGATATGTTTACGACAGAAAAGGAAATTTCCTGTACAGACCTTTCTTTTATGATAATGGTGCAGATTATTTCTCTGAAGGCGTAAGAAGATTTGTCAAAAACGGGAAAGTAGGGTTTGTAGATAGAAACGGAACGGTTATTATCAAACCTGAACATGATTTTGTATCGCCGTTTAATTACGGATATGCTGCTTTTTGTGACGGCTGCGATTGGGAAAAAACCGAAGACGAACATAAAGCGATGGTTGGAGGAACCTGGGGCGTGATGAATTTCAAAGGGGAAATTGTGAAGCCCGTTTCAAAATCCGATAATACGATTGAAGTTGACGGAAAATATTATCCAAATCCATTCAATTACAATGAAAAAGAGAAGACTATTCTTCAGTTTTTCGAAAAACAAAATAAAAAGCTTTCAGAATTATATTATGTAAATCATTACACAAAGTTATCTGAAAATGAAAAGAAATTATTCTTTGAAATTGTAGAAAGGCCTCAAGAAAATTTTCCTTTTTATCAGGTGAACGCGTATGATTACAGAAAGCTGGATGCAGGATTGATGTACGATTTCAAATTCTTCGTCTCAGAAAACGGCAAAAATATTTTTGCGCTGGATTATGATGATGAAAAAATTCCTTTTGAAAAATGGCTTGAAAATAAGAAGAAAGAAGCTGAAAATTTTCAGAAAGAACATCCGGATCATCCGAATAAATTAAGTAAATAAAATAAGATTCAATTATTTAAAATAATGTTGCAGAATCAGAATCATCATCAATTAATGACCGATTTGAAGGAATTGGTTGCTAAGACTAAAAGCGAAGTTGCTGTTCAGGTGAATTCGGTAATGGTGATTTTGTACTGGAAAATTGGACAAAGAATAAATGAAGATGTTTTAGGAAATAAAAGAGCTGAATATGGTAAAGAAGTAATTTCACAAATTTCTCAGCATCTAACGCTTGAGTTTGGAAGCTCTTTTTCTGAAAAAAATCTCCGAAAAATGATGCAGTTTGCTTCTGTTTTTAGAGATTTTGAAATTGTCGCATCAGCGATGCGACAATTGTCATGGACTCACTTTTTACTTCTGATTCCAATTTCTGAAGATACAAAAAGAAATTTTTATCTTGAAATTTGTAAAATTGAAAATTGGAGCGTTAGAACTTTAAAAGAAAAGATAAATTCTTTA
>CBFGVN010000454.1:0-3168 GCA_965651845.1 uncultured Chryseobacterium sp.
TTTACTATTCCTTTAATTTGCTTTTTAAAATAAAAAGTAAGAAATATTCAAGTAGGAATTGGGATTTTCTTAATTTAGTAAAAAATAACCACTTCATGAAAACTCTATATTACAAATCCGGCTCACTGCTGTTTCGGGAGCTCTATATCATCTGGAAATTTAGCAATACGTATATTTTTGATACCATATTGCTGATAATAACGACTTCTTTAGCTGCTTGGTTTTATAATGAAAAAAGCTGGAATACTTTTATCCCTGCATTGCTTTGGAGTATCATTTATGCTTTTTCATACATTATTGTATTTGCTGCTGCCAATCAACTCAATTCTATAGATGAAGATAAGTTTAACAAACCTTATCGATTGCTTCCTTCAGGAGAGCTTACTCAAAAGCAGGTATATAATAGAATGATTGTGTATTCAATTATTTATCTCATCATATCTCTTTATTTTGGGATGCTGTTCATTGGTATTTCTTGGCTGGCAGTTGTCTGTTTACATGAACGGTTTAATCTTAATCGTCATTGGTTTTCTAAAAATCATATTATTATGCCATTAGGAGCGATTGTTCTTCATGTGAGTGCATGGTATATTATTTCTCCTTTAACATCAAATGTCTGGATATTTTATATACTACTTTCTACTTGGTGTGGCTTATGTATGAACCTTCAGGATTTCCGGGATCAGGAAGGGGATAAAAATATAGGAAGAAAGACACTGCCTGTGGCATTTGGAGATGCAAAAGCAAGATTGTATCAAAGTTTAATAATGTCGGTTGCATCTCCTTTATTATATAGCAGTCTTATTCTCAGCCAGACAGGTTTTTCTGCAGGTTTTACAAGTCCTTTCGTTATTGTAGTATTGATAATACAAACCATACTGAATTGGTTCATCGCTTTTCGGTTATTAAAATACAGAACACCCAAACAGGACAATATCACCTATCATTGCTGGGTCATTTTTTATTGGTTTACTATTCCTTTAATTTGCTTTTTAAAATAATGGCATCCGTTTTTTTACGGTATTTTTCATGATCGCTTTTATTATTCGATTCTAGGTCTGATATTTGTACTGAATTGCAAAACTAAATCGACCGTTTTTATTTATGAAAAACATACTTGTGAAAAAATCACTTTTATACACAGTTTTCATTGCTTTAATGCTGGTTTCATGTAAAAAGGAAATAGAAAAAATAAGCGATACTATTAATGATACAACATCATCCATTACCGAAACTCCGGAAATTGAAAAAGATTCGGTGAAGAAAGATTCTGTTGTACAGAAAGAATCTATGCCTCCAGCCATGCAGGAAGATGGTTTCTACAACGCATTTGTTTTCCCAAAAGATAAAAAGCTGAAAGACTCTTTATTCGGAATTTTCAATAAAAAATATACGGAAAAGGAACGCTATGCTATTTTAGCTTTAAATAGATTGGATTCGAAGAATAAATGGAATGCCGATACATTGGTAGTTCCCGCAAAAATTGATACTACGTTGATGGAATATTCGCCGTTTCCTATGCAGCTGGATGTCTTAAGTCCGGTGAAGAAATTTGTGGTTTTTTCGTATCCTATTCAGGCGTATGGAGTGTACTCAAACGGAACTCTGGTAAAATGGGGACCGACGAGTATGGGTAAAAAAGCCGCCAAAACAAAAACAGGTCTTACTTTTGCCAACTGGAAAAAGAAATTAGCCATATCAACGGTAAGCAGCGAATGGAAGTTACCGTATAATTTCAATATTTTCAATACAGACGGAATCGGATGGCATCAATATGATCTTCCGGGTTATCCTGCTTCGCACTCGTGTTTGAGACTATTGATGAAAGATGCTCAATGGTTGTACGGATACGCAGATACATGGGTTCTGAATCCTGGTGGTGCTACTACAAAAGCCAAAGGAACGGCAGTTTTGGTGTATGGAGATTATGGTTGGGGAAAACGAAAACCTTGGAGAAAACAATTGAAAGATCCTAATGCCAACAACGTTTCTGTAGAAGAAAGGACCAAAATGATCGAACCGAATATCGAAAAAATATTGAAAGAACAGGATAACAGGGAAAAAGTGGTAGATTCTATAAAAGCTGCCAAAGCAATTTTGGAACAAATGCCGGAAGATCCTAAAACACAGATCCCTTAATCATCCTTTTTTTCAAACTGCAGCGTAGATTCTTCGGCAAATCTTCTTAGCTTAAGCATTTCATCTTTTCCTTTGTGCTGCCCGAATCTTGCGGCAGCATAGGTAAGAGCTATGAAAAACAGCATCAGAAATGATGCATTGAGTGCCCACGGAAATTCCTGACTTTTGATCTGTTTTTCTACATAATACATTGAGAAAAAGGTCATCCACAGAATAGAAAAGGAAAAATAAAGAAACATAAAGAACGTCCAGACTGCGGAACTGGGTCCGAAAACACCTCGTATCGCAGTCTTTTCGTCTTCTATCTCGATTCTTAATGATAATCTGGGCTTCCAGTAGCTGTCGTATTCCGTTTCTACACAGATGGTGGCGACTTCTTTGTTAATGTTTCCGGAAAACTCATCTTTATGTTCACTAAGGTATTTTTTCAGGTTTTCGGCATATTCTTCTTTGGTAAGGTGGGTAAACATTTTAAACCTCGGCCGGCTTCTGATCTTGTCTAGAGTAGTTTCTTCGGTTTTCATATTATTCTTGTTCTTGGTATGGGATCGGGTCTTCCAGGGTGAAACTTAATGTCATTTCCTGATTTTTTCGCTGGATCAGCATATTAATAGTTTTTCCTTCTTCAGATTTCATCATTTCCATAATTTTTTCCATTGTCATGTCTGTTGTTCTTTTTCCGTTGATGCTGATTAATCTGTCATCTTTTTTCAGTCCTGCCTTATCTGCGGGAGAATCTTTCCGAACACCTGCTATTGAAAATATAGGTTTTAAAACAAAATTGTACTGAAGACTGTTGTTAATGACTTCAATGCCACTGGATGCGGTGTTGTTATTTTTTGTCGGAAGATTTACCATGTCTTTCGTCCATTCCATGCCATCTTGTCTGAAATCCAGCCCGCTCATGTTAAAATGGAAAGGGTCATAATAATTCCGGTTTTTCTTTAAGTATAATTTTTTGTTGGTATAATCAAAGGCTACTGTAAAACGCCTCATAATATCGCCGCCGACGGAACCTTTTCTGTCTTC
>CBFGVN010000455.1:0-3147 GCA_965651845.1 uncultured Chryseobacterium sp.
TAATTAAAAAATCAATAGCTAAAAATGAAAGACTTTTCAAAAGAACTCAGCTTCAAAACCTCTCGCAGCAGCGGAGCAGGAGGACAAAACGTGAATAAGGTTGAGACTGCTGTAACAGTGCTTTGGAATGTCGGTGAGTCTGAATTTTTTAATGAAGATCAAAAGCTTTTAATTCAAAATAAATTAAAAAACAGGATCAATGCAGAAGGATTTTTATTCTTAACGGTTTCTGAAAGCAGAACACAATTAATGAATAAAAACAAAGCCATTGAAAAAATCCTTGAAATAGTAGATAAGTCTTTATTTATTCCTAAAAAAAGAGTGGCGACAAAACCCTCAAAAAATCAAAAACAAAAAAGGCTTGACACTAAAAAGAAAATTTCAGAAAAGAAAGAAAACAGGAAATTTAGATATTGAGGTAAAGATCAGATAAATGAAAGTTAATCTAATAAAAATCTTATTTTTGCCCAAATTTTAAATAATGATTAAAAAACTAATAGCTCTGGGATTATTCTCAATCTCTGCAATATCTTTTGCTCAAAAAGTTTCGATTATGCCGTCTGTTGGCTTTGCCTGGAGAACGGCGGAAATGCCGAAGGGTATTACTTATGAAGAGAGAAATTATATCAAAGGATTAAAAAAAGGAGTCAATTTTGACATTTCTGCTTATTATCATGTTAATCCTAACTTAGGGGTCGGGTTGAAATTTTCCAACTACAGTGCGTCAAGCGATGGAAGATTAACTGTGATGGATTATCAGGGAAATGTTATCACAGGAAATGTAAGTACAAAAGATAATATTACATTTTTTGGTCCGGCTTTGATGATTTCAAATTTCAGGGAACAGACGAAGCACAAAATGTTTATTGACATGGGATTAGGAGTTATTTCTTATACAACAAAAACGGGGAGTGTGAAAGGAACGGGCTCTAATCTGGGAGCTGAGCTTAATTTCGGGTACCAATACCAAGTCTCCAAAAACTTTTTAATCGGTCCAAAACTGGGTCTTACTGCCGGAACGCTCAACAAAATGAAGTTCAATGGCGTTACGTATGAATTTGGCGAAGAAGAAAAAGAAGGTTTACACAGAGTTTCTTTAAGCGCAGCCGCTACATTCCGTTTTTAAGTTTTATCTTTGCAAAAATTAAAAAAATGAACAAACCGATTACCGAATTCATAGAAAAATATTACCTGCACTTCAATGCAGCTGCATTGGTGGATGCTTCTAAAGGTTATGTTGCACACCTTAAAGAAGGTGGAAAGATGATGATCACTTTGGCGGGAGCAATGTCTACTGCGGAGTTGGGAAAAATTCTTGCAGAAATGATTCGTCAGGATAAAGTAGATTTCATTTCTTGTACAGGAGCTAATCTTGAAGAAGATTTGATGAATCTTGTGGCACATTCTCACTACGAAAGAGTTCCTCACTACAGAGATTTGACGGCTCAGGATGAGTGGGATCTTTTGGAAAGAGGTTTAAATAGAGTTACAGACACATGTATCCCTGAAGAGGAGGCTTTCAGAAGATTGCAGAAACATATTGTTGAGATCTGGAAAGATGCAGAAGCGAAAGGAGAGAGATATTTTCCGCACGAATTTATGTATAAAATGATCCTTTCAGGAGTGTTGGAACAGTATTACGAAATTCCGAGAGAAAACTCTTGGATGATCGCTGCGGCAGAGAAAAACTTACCGATCGTAGTTCCGGGATGGGAAGATTCTACCATGGGTAACATCTTCGCTTCTTACTGTATCAAAGGTGAATTGAAAGCTACAACAATGAAATCGGGGATCGAATATATGATGTATTTGGCAGACTGGTACACAAAAAATTCAGGTGGAAAAGGAGTCGGGTTCTTCCAGATTGGTGGAGGTATTGCGGGAGATTTCCCGATCTGTGTAGTTCCGATGTTGTATCAGGATATGGAGATGCATGATATTCCGTTCTGGTCATATTTCTGTCAGATTTCGGATTCTACGACTTCTTACGGTTCGTATTCGGGAGCAGTTCCGAACGAAAAAATCACTTGGGGTAAGCTGGATATCACCACACCGAAATTTATCGTTGAAAGTGATGCTACGATCTGTGCACCATTGATGTTCTCTTATATTTTAGAGAATTAATTATTAGAAAATGTCATCCTGAGCTTGTCGAAGGATCTCAAAATACAAACGTTCCAATTTTTGGGACGTTTTTTATTTCCCACAAATTACACAAATCTGCGTGAATGTTTGTGTCTATTCGTGAAAAATTATTTGTGAAATTTGTGTTTAAATTTGGGGCGTGTCCCCTCTCCAAAGCAATCCCAAGGCTTGGGTCGGGCTTCTCCGGGCTCCACTTCGTTTCGGTCTCGTCGTCGAAACAACGAGACTGCTCCCTTCGGTCGCACCCTCCATATCCCTCACGCGAAACTATTAGTCCAAAGAATTCACCAGTACAAAATACCGATAGGCTAAAATCCCTTTTTGAAGTTTTGTGAGTTTATTCGGATCTTTATCACTTAATTTTGGGAGAATCGCTTTATTCACTTTATTCAGCCAACGGAAAAATGATTTTTTCATAACTTTATATTTTTAGTGATTGGATTTTAGAAAATGTAAAGTCCAAAAATAATGCAAAACAAAACATGGACGAAATATTCAAAAAACAAGTCTGGGAAATTACAAAACTTGTTCCCAAAGGAAGAGTAACAAGTTATGGTGCCATTGCAAAAGCAGTCGGTTATCCGAATCATTCGCGTCACGTAGGAAAAGCGATGGGTGGCTGCCCGAAAGATGTTCCTGCGCATCGAGTAATTTCGAGTTCGGGAACTTTATCTGTTCCGGAATTTCAAAAAAGATTAGAAGCGGAAGGAATTGTTGTGGAAAATTTTAGAATTAAAAATTTTAAGAAACTGTTTTGGGATCCGTTGAATGAATTGTAGATAATTTAGTTTATGATAATAAGGCTTCGAGAACCTCAGCCTGGCAATGCAGCAAAAGTTCTGTGGAAACAGTTAGTATTAGAGATGTCAGGCTGAGGTTCTCGGAGCCTTTAAAGATGAGAAAAGTTTCGGGGGGGGGACACACAACCCCCCAAACCCCAAAAAAAGAAACAAATTAATATATAAAAAAAAATGTGCGCTTTGGGGCACCCCCACACACAAA
>CBFGVN010000456.1:0-3144 GCA_965651845.1 uncultured Chryseobacterium sp.
AAATTGCTGAAAATTATAAAGAAGCCATTGAAAAATCGGAAGTGAAAAATATTATCCATTTAAGCAGCATCGGCGCACATATGGAAAAAGGAAACGGAATTCTGGCTTTCCACCATGAAGTTGAGAAAATTTTCAACGAACTTCGTGAAGATGTTTCCATTAAATTTATGCGTCCGGTAGGGTTTTACTACAATATGTTTGCGTTTATTCCGACAATAAAATCACAGAATTTAATCATTCAAAATTATGGTGGAGATGAAAAGGAACCTTGGGTTTCGCCGGTGGATATTGCATCTGTAATTGCTGAAGAAATTGAAAAACCTTTCAATGGAAGAGAAATCCGATATATCGCCAGCGAAGAAATTTCTCCGAACGAAATTGCTGAAATTCTTGGGGAAGCCATCGGAAAACCGGATTTAAAATGGTTGAAAATTTCTGATGAAGAATTATTAAACAACCTGATCAACGCAGGAATGAATCCGAAAACAGCAAAAGGCTTTGTAGAAATGAATGCAGCAAGAAAAAGTGATGTTTTATACGAAGATTATTTTAGAAACAGACCGGTTTTAGGAAAAATTAAAGTTAAGGATTTTGTCAAGGATTTTGTTAAAGTATATTTTAGTTAATTTCTAACTTTAATCAAGAGATCCTTCGACTGCTTCGCGCTCAGGATGACACTGTAATACTAACCTTTTGTAGTTGAAAACAATTAACTTAGTAACATGAATCAGCCAATTAGAATAAAAAACATTCAGGAGTTTCATCAGTTTCGTGGGCTTCCGAAACCTCAGCACCCGTTGATCAGTATTGTAGATTACAGTAAGATCAGCCATGATCCGGATGTCAAAGAGCTGAGCTGGATTCTTGATTTTTATTCGATTTCCATTAAAAGAACTTCCAATGCCAAAATAAAATATGGTCAGCAGGAATATGATTTTGATGAGGGTGTTATGTTTTTTATGGCTCCCGGACAGGTTTTCGGGGTAACGCTTGATCCCAACACCAATAAAAGAGCACAGCATACGGGATGGATTCTACTGATTCATCCCGATTTTCTCTGGAATACTTCTTTAGCCAAAAACATTAAAAATTATGATTTTTTTGATTATTCGGTGAATGAAGCTTTATTTCTTTCCGAAAAAGAAGAAACGATCCTTCATCAGATCATTGAAAATATTCAACAGGAATACCACTCGAATATTGATAAATTCAGCCAGAATATTATTATTTCACAAATAGAAACCTTATTGAATTATGCTGAACGTTTTTATCAAAGACAATTCATTACACGAAAAATTTCCAGTCATAAAATCCTTGATTCTTTAGAAAAGCTGTTGGATGATTATTTTAATGATGAAAATTTAGTTTCAAAAGGATTACCTTCCGTACAATTCGTTGCCGACCAGCTTAATGTTTCACCAAGCTATCTGACCGGACTTTTAAAAGTTCTGACCGGGCAAAGCACACAGCAGCATATTCATGAAAAGCTTATTGAAAAAGCAAAGGAAAAGCTTTCTACAACTCAGTTGTCCGTGAGTGAAATTGCTTACGAATTGGGCTTTGAGCATCCGCAGTCTTTTAGTAAACTGTTTAAAAATAAGACTGATCTTTCCCCTTTGGAGTTTAGAAAGTCTTTTAATTAATAGGTATCCAACACTTAAAATTATTTAAATTTATCCTTCATTAAATCGATTTATGACAAGTATTTTTACCGATAAAGCAATTATACCTTCTGAAGATGATCTCAAAATAGCTTTGGGTGAAAAATATAAATTCTGGAACGAATTGTTTTCCTTTGCATTAGAGAAATTCCCGGAAGCGAGCTTCGACTGGCACTTTTCTGGTCAAAAATTTGGCTGGGGCTTCAGGATTAGTGATAAAAAGAGGGTTTTGGTTTATCTGTTACCTCGCGATCAGTTTTTTAAAGTCGGTTTGGTTTTCGGTGAAAAAGCTTTTGAGGAAATCTGTAACAGCAGCATTTCAGAGACGATCGTTACTGAACTCAAAAACACAAAAAAATATGCTGAAGGCAGGGGAATAAGGATTGATGTTCAAGATGATTCTTTAATTTCTGATCTTAAAAAATTAATTGAAATTAAAATTAAACATTAAAAATTTTCTATTAATTTGATTTTAAGGTCATTTTTTAATTTAAACTTAAGTAATAAATTCTTGATTCCAGATGTTATTATTATATGAAAACAATCTGGTTCTTCCTTTTACTTTTTATCGTTCCGAATAGTATTTCGGCCCAAAATATCTCTTCCCATGAAGGATTTTTTGAAACTTCCGATCATGTAAAAATTAAATTCAAAGTTTCAGGAAAGGGTGAAGCCTGCATCTATGTTCCCGGCGGTCCCGGACAGGGATATTCTTCTTTCGAATTATTAGGGGGAAATAATCTCGAAAAAAATCTTACCATGATCTATATGGATCAGCGCGGATCAGGCGAATCCGGAACATCCAACGATTATCACCTCAATAAAATGGTTCAGGATATCGAAGAATTAAGGCAACATCTGAAACTTAATAAAATATTTTTACTGGCTCATTCTTTTGGTGGGATCATCGCTGTTAATTATGCAAAAAAATATCCCCAAAATACTAAAGGATTGATTTTAGCCAACGTCACCTTACATTTCCTCAATAACGAATCTGTAAAAGAGCAAATCGAATACGGGAATCAGCTTCTCCAACAAAAAAACCGATCTGTTTCCAATGACAGTCTTTCTGCAGAACTTTCAAAAATCAATAAATCTTTGCGTTCAAAAAGAATGGGTTACAAATTTCTCACGGATGATATTGAAACCATCCGACAAATGGATAAGATAGATTCTCTTCATCCGAGAATCATTGATTTCGGAATGGCCGTTATCTCAAAGCCCAAAAATTTTCCTGAATATTATATTGATTATGCTCCAATGACGAAGAATATTAAGACTCCTGTACTTATAATTACTGGAAAAAATGACAAAGCTATCGGAACTCAGCATTATAAAACCTTTCAGTTTCCCAATCAAAAAGTGGTTTCTATTAATGGCGGGCATCTTTTGTATTATGAAAAAAATGATGAGTTTTTGAAGGCTGTTAATGGGTTTGTGGATAAAATTAGATGATAAATATATTGTGAGGCTTTATAGTTGG
>CBFGVN010000457.1:0-3143 GCA_965651845.1 uncultured Chryseobacterium sp.
CAAGAGCATAAGCATTTCCCGTTAGATTCGGAAAGTCTACTACTTGCCAAACATTATAGTTAGCCGGGGTAAATGTAAAATTGGATGCGTAACCATTGTTTATATTCGTACCGGTTGTTGCCGTACCATAACCAATTCTGGCATATCGATAGATGATATTGGAAGTGGGAGGATTTAGCAATCTCATTTCAAAATTATAAAAACTTCCTGACTGTCTTACTCTAAACTCCAGAAAACCTCCGACGGTAGTTGTTTTTGTTGCATCAGGAAATCCTAAATATCTTAGTTTGTCTGTTGTATGCCCTTGTGTATCTGTTATAACCTGGAGCGATGCCCAAATAGGACTGGCAGGTGTTCCTGTATTTGTAACAATTCCTGGAGTAATCTGGTTACCTCCTACCCCTGTTGTTGTAGTATTATATACCATAAGACCAGTAGCAGGAGAAGGAATAGTAGCCGCATCCGTTCTTGAAGAAAGTGCAACTCTAGGTATTAAAACACCTTTGTTGTTTGACGCAATATCTAATATTGCCGATTGGTTCGGAGTTGTAGTATTAATCCCTATCTGAGAAAAAGAGAATGCCGAAATTGTTGAGAAAAGTAGTGTAATAAAAGTTTTTTTCATTTTTTTATTTTAGTGAGTTAATTAATGATGAAATTATAATGAGAATAATCTAAAAAGCCATGTAAAAGTAGATCAATAACATAGCATCCGGAAGATAATACCTTGTTGTTTTCAGGAAAATGACAAGTCATAGAAAGCATATAATTGCATGTATTTTAATAATTTAAATTAGTTTCTAAATTTATAACAAGTGCTTTTTCAAAAAGATGAAAAGCTGCTCTGATATGAATTTTAAAAAGATAGAACCAGAAACATGGCCGATTCTTCGGCCATGTGAGTAACTTGCAGATATAAACAGAGGGGATGTTCTGCAACGTTAAAAAATCAAATGTGTTTTCAGAATCGCAAAGGAGAAGATGAACTGCAAAATTCTTTCTAAATCTTTTATTAAACCAAAATGTTTGAAGATAATCTCGTCTTAGTCACAAAATCAAAAATTTTAAGATTTCACTCTTTGAGTTTTTTTTTCCCAATCTACTTTTATAATGATATATATACTAATCAACAATATTGATTTTATGTGTTTGAGAAAATTATCTTTTTTGATAATAATTTATACCGTTTTTTAACAGCCAATGAAATTTCTATTAATATTTAAATAAATAATAGATCTAAGCAGATACGTTCAGGCATATTTTTATCTGGAATTACTTTACTTGAGAAGAGGGATTCTCATCTGGTACTATGTGTTCTTAGAATCTTAAATTTAATGTAAACTGCAGATGTTCATCCTATTGCATTATTATAGACATTTGTAGCTGCTTAGTCTATATTTTATCAAAATTGTGATATTCTTTAAATCTCCGAACGTTAGTTACCCATATAAAGAACAACAACTTCTTGAGCGCCTATCCTGTTAGTTGAATTACATTTGTTGTTTACAGCACCTAAATGCCAGCCCCATCTTCCTATTGTTGTTCCAGCAGTTGCATAAACCAAAACTGTGACTGAATTTCTATACCAGTTCCATCCGTCACTTCTAAAAGTATAAGAGTGAAAATAGTATCCCAGATTTCCTGCAAGTGGAGAGGAAAGATTGGGAAGATAGGAAAACGCCTCTGCAAATTGAGAAATAGAAGCTGTAATTTGATAATAACCACTTTTATTAGCCACGAATGAACCATCGGCATTCATATTTCTTCGATTAGTCAGAGCAAAAGAAGCTCCACTAATTCCCGTACATGTTGTTGTCGTTGTTTTTCTGCCGGTTGCATAGACTCTTGGGAGATCAGGAAGATCAATATTATCCCTCCATGTTCCCACTCCGTTGGCATCTGATGTTAAGATCTTACCTGCACCTTGTGTACCATCTGTAATTTTAATCTTACCAATTATATCAAGTTTTGCTTTCGGTGTGGCTGTACCCAATCCCACATTCCCCTGAATAATAGCTCCATTAGCTGGTGCGGCTATGGCTGCATAGCCTGCTCCAATAGAAGTATTACCACCAACGGTAAGGTCATTCACTGGTTTGGATGTACCTACTCCCACATTCCCCTGAATGATTGCCCCATTAGCTGGTGCCGCAATAGCTGCATAGCCTGCTCCAATAGAAGTATTACCGCTAACGGTAAGGTCATTCACTGGTTTGGATGTACCCACTCCCACATTCCCCTGAATGATAGCTCCATTTGCTGGTGCGGCTACAGCGGCAAAGCCAGCTCCAATAGAAGTATTACCACTAACGGTAAGGTCATTCACTGGTTTGGATGTACCTACCCCTACATTTCCTTGAATGATAGCTCCATTTGCAGGTGCGACTACAGCTGCATAGCCAGCTCCAATAGAAGTATTACCGCTAACGGTAAGGTCGTTCACTGGTTTGGATGTACCCACTCCCACATTCCCCTGGATAATAGATCCGTTGGCAGGCGCAGCTATGCCTGTATAACCGGCACCAATAGAAGAATTGCCATTTACTGTAAGGGCGTTGGTAGGTGTAGAAGTTTTAATTCCCACATTACCTGCCGTTTGGCCATACAATCCGACACTGCCCAGGATGAGCATTAAGTTGAAATAATTTTGTTTCATCATCAATAATTTTTTTTGTTAATATTAAATTGAATTTAAGTTTGTCAATTGTGTTATTTTATATGGATAAAGAATGCTTATGCATCACCTTTGAAACTCTACGAAAATATATCCTAGTGCTCCAAAACCAAGACTGTCGCCATCTGCTATATGAAAACTTACTCTATAGAATGTTTTATCTATATAAGAAAAAAAGGTAAACTGTGCATGACCATCCTGTCCGCAATTGATGGGGATCAGGGCTGGATTTGGATTTGCCGGAATCCCGGCCCCTATGTTTGCAAATGTCGGAGTTATGGTTAAGGGGACACTATTAATAAATCCGGAACCGTTTTGTGCCGTTCTGTAAATCCCGTGGATAATGCCGGTATTGTTGGTTCCTGTTGTTGTCCTTACCTGCATGTACGAATCTGTATTGGTACATGTAGTGGAAGGATATCTAAATTCTAAAGAGCCTATAGCCACAGAAGAAGATGTAGGTGTGGCT